>CALRKH020000001.1:0-78551 GCA_943367855.1 Asaia bogorensis
AGCTGTAAATGAGCTAGACTCACCTAAACAAATAGTAGAAGACGAAGAAGGAGTGACACTCACCACTGGTAGAGCATTGACACTAGCTACTGTGGTTCTTATACAATTGTTTGCATCTGTAAATGAAATAACAGCTAAACCTGTACTAACACCTGTTAATGTTCCACTAGTAGCACCTATAGTAGCATTGCCTGTAGAAGATGAAGACCATGTACCAGATGAACTATTAGTAAGAGTTGTAGAAGCGCCTTGACAAATAGATGTAGTACCTACTATGGCACCTGGCAAGCTGTTGACTACAAGAGCGCTAGAAGATACTGGATTGCTGAAGCAACCTGAACCTGGGTAGGTGACACTAACACTGTAAGAACCACTCTGCCCAATAGATGAAGGACTAAAGCCTACATTATTAACAGTGGTAGTAGCCGTATACCCAGAAGGACCAGACCAATTGTAAGCAATGAGTGAACCTGTACCAGTTACAGCACCAGCTGTTAGTGTAACAGGATTACCAATACAAACAGATGCAACAGAAGAAGATATGCTGGCAACTGTAGGCTTAGGATTAACAGTAACTACAACACGAGAGTTGCAACCGCCTGATACAATATATGATATCTGAGCTGTACCAGCAGAAACACCAGATACAACACCACCAGATGTCACCGTTGCCACACCTGTGTTGCCACTAGCCCATGTACCACCTGTTACTGTGTTAGATAATGTTGTAGTTCCACCTACACACATTGACATGGTACCTGTACTTGCGGGCGGATCTACACAAGAAAACCATCTCAATATAGTTCCATTTGGTTGATGAGAACATGTTGCGGTAAATGAAGTAGATGTGGCGGTTGTAGAAGTAGTATTAGGTAATATCAGATAATCTGACGCAGAATTGGCTATACCAATACACCAATTAGAATTTGAAGAAGAAAAGCTACCATATCGATACTCTATAACATTAGTGCCTTCGTACAATTTTATTTGCACATTATAGTTGAACCCCGATGAAGCACAGCAAGGCTGCCAGTTGCTCCACTCAAAAGTAAAAACCCTACTACCCACACTTCCGGTTGTTTGATAATATGCAGTAGTAAATGCACCGTATTGGTCAGCCCAAAATGCCATTAATTTACCAGCATTAAGACTTCCTGTACTTGCTGATAATGATCCAACTGTAGGGTTGTTATCTAATGATATCCACCCATTAGAACATGCAGCAATATTTGTTCTACTGACACCAGAAAAAACAAAAGTAAATCCAATAGGAATGTTGGCCTGAGCACAATCATCGCAACTAATAGAAGCGGCTACAGTACCCGGTTGACCAATAATTGTAGCATAAGTTCCAGTTGTCCTTACAAAATTATACGATGATGCCGTTTGGGCATTCGCATATGCGCTTGCAAAAACCAGCGCCAATAACAACATGTAGAGTTTTCTAATCATATCCATAAGATTCTGCAGTTCACAATCAATTTTTAGACTTCTAACCAATTATAACAAAGGCGTAACTTTATTTTAACTCGTTAGGAGCACAAGTTAGGTTTTTACAAATTAATCACCAAACAAAATTATCCAAATCCCCTGAACATCACAGAGAAATACAGGACTTTTTTATCATTTTATTTTATTTCATAAACTATAAGTTAAAGGAAATTAACACCTTAACGCAATTCACAATATATACACATTTACATAGGCAGCTAGAGGGCACCTAAAAATAATCTGACTACCTTTGCCTACTTTTCAAAAAAGCATCTTTCTAATAATTATAAGGTGTTGAAACATTTTCAAACGCAGACGCATTAGGATAATGGCAAAATATAAAGAAACAAAGGGGCTTAACATGCCCAATATAGAGAAAGACATACTTCTAAAATGGAAAAGCGAAAATAGTTTCTCCAAAAGCATTACCAACAGAGATGGTGCAGCCCCATTTGTATTTTATGAAGGTCCGCCATCGGCCAATGGTATGCCTGGTATACACCACGTAATTTCCCGCACATTAAAAGACCTCGTTTGCCGTTTTAAAACCATGCAGGGGTACCAAGTGCAGCGAAAAGCTGGCTGGGACACTCATGGACTACCAGTGGAGCTAGGTGTAGAAAAAGAACTAGGTATCACTAAAGAAGATATAGGCGTAAAAATATCTGTAGAAGATTATAACCGCAAATGCCGGGAAGTGGTGATGCGTTATAAAGATAAATGGGAAGAGATAACTGAGAAGATGGGATATTGGGTGGATATGACCAACCCATATATCACTTTCGATAATAAATATATTGAGTCGCTTTGGTGGGCATTAAAAGAGCTTTATAACAAAGATCTACTATACAAAAGTGTAAGCATACAACCCTATTCTCCTGCAGCAGGCACAGGGCTTAGCAGCCATGAGCTGAACCAACCGGGCACATACAAAAACGTAAAAGACACTACCATAGTTGCTATGTTTCACCTAAGCAACATGAGCGATGGACTTGAATACCCCAACTCACTGCAGCAAACACTACCACAACTGGCATCGGCCGCCTGGGCTCCCTACTCTACCCCAGAAACTGAATTGCAAGAAAAAACAGTTTCCTTTATGGCATGGACTACCACGCCATGGACGCTACCTTCTAACTGCGGACTTACAGTAGGCCCCAATATAGACTATGTGCTGGTGCAAACCTTCAATCCTTACACGCACAGCCCTTGCAACATCATACTTGCACAACCACTGATAAGTAAATACCTAAAACCAGAAAACGAGAACGCAGACTTTACCATATATAATAAGGACGGCAAAAACATACCTTGGAGAATCATACAAACCTTCAAAGGTGCAGCATTAGAAAACCTGCGCTACGAGCAGCTATTGCCCTATGATGGCAATACGCGTGCCATAGCTGGCGGCGACCCTTGGCGCGTAATAACTGGCGATTTTGTAACAACTGAAGATGGCACAGGCATAGTACACACTGCTCCCGCCTTTGGTGCAGATGACTATAAGGTAGGCAAAAAACACAATATCGGCATACTGGTGATGGTGGATAAAGAAGGCAAATTCATAGACAGCACGGGAGAACTGAGTGGCAGATATGTAAAAAACTACAAGAACGAAGATGAATACAAAGATGTAGATGTAGACATAGCTGTGAAGCTAAAACTGGCAGGACACGCATTCAAGGTAGAAAAGTATGAACACACATACCCTCACTGCTGGCGCACAGACAAACCTATAGTGTATTATCCGCTTGATGCTTGGTTTATACGCACTACGGCCGTAAAAGACCGCATGATAGAACTAAACAAAACCATCAACTGGAAACCCAAAGCTACGGGAGAAGGTAGATTTGGCAACTGGCTGGAAAACATGGTAGATTGGAACCTAAGCCGTAGCCGCTATTGGGGCACGCCACTACCTATATGGCGCACCGAAGACGGAACAGAAGTGAAGTGCATAGGTAGCATAGCAGAGCTAAAAGAAGCTATAGAAAATGCAAATAAAGTGCTCAACATCAACCAGTTTGTAGATGATGACACACTAGACCTGCACAAACCTTTTGTAGACCAAGTAATATTGACATCTGCCACAGGCAAACCTATGCGTAGAGAACCAGACCTGGTAGATGTATGGTTCGACTCTGGCGCTATGCCTTATGCTCAGCTACACTTCCCTTTCACAGAGACACCGGCTGGCGTGCTAGGCAGCAATTTTCCTGCCGACTTTATAGCTGAAGGCGTAGACCAAACACGTGGATGGTTTTATACATTGCATGCACTAGCCGTAATGCTCTTTGATAGTGTAGCCTACAAAACTGTGGTGAGCAACGGACTGGTGCTAGATAAGAATGGCAACAAAATGAGTAAGCGGCTGGGCAATGTAGTTGACCCATTCGAAACCATAGAGCAAAACAGTGCAGACGCTACTCGTTGGTATCTCATCACCAATGCTTCGCCATGGGATAGTTTGAAGTTTGACCTGGAGGGCATAAAAGAAGTGCAAAGAAAATTCTTTGGCACACTGTTTAACACCTATCAGTTCTTTGCACTGTATGCCAATGTAGACGGATTCTGTTTTGAAGAAGACTACATACCAGTAGCAGACAGACCTGAAATAGACCGATGGATATTATCGTCGCTCAACAGCCTTGTGAAGCAAGTTACAGATTCGCTGAACGATTATGAGCCAACTGTAGCAGGCCGTGCAATAGAAAACTTTTTGGATGAGCACCTCAGCAACTGGTACGTACGTCTTTGTCGTCGCCGTTTTTGGAAGGGCGAATATGAGCATGACAAGATATGCGCTTATCAAACACTATATGAGTGCCTAGAAACATTGAGCTTGCTTATAGCACCAGTGGCGCCATTCTTTGCCGATTGGCTCTTTAGCAACCTCAACGAAACTACTGGTCGCAACAAAGCAGAGAGCGTACACCTGGCCAACTTCCCAGTAGCTGATGACGACCTCATAGACATACAACTGGAAGAACGCATGCAGATGGCACAAGATGTTTCTTCTCTGGTATTGTCTATACGCAAGAAGGTGAACATAAAAGTTCGTCAACCTTTGACTAAGGTATTGATACCTGTGTTTGACAATAACACTATAGCTCAACTAACTAAAGTGGAAGACCTCATAAAAAATGAGGTAAATATAAAAGCAGTAGAATTTTTGACTGAAACCGCAGGCTTTATCAGCAAAAAAATAAAACCCGATTTTAAAGCTCTGGGCACACGTATGGGCGCAAAAATGAAGGCGGTAGCTGCTGCAATATCGGCTATGAACCAAGAGCAAATTGCACAGCTGGAGCAGGATGGCACTTTCCCAATATCGCTAGATGGTGAATTGGTAGCAATATCTCTTTCTGACGTAAGTATTATAGCTGAAGATATACCTGGATGGTCTGTAGCTAACAAGGGGAATATTACAGTGGCACTAGATATAACAGTGACACCAGAGTTGCTGGAAGAAGGGATAGCAAGAGAATTGGTAAACAGAGTTCAGAAAGTAAGAAAAGACTCTGGACTAGACGTTACGGATAGAATAAACCTACATGTTGACGGCAGTCCGGAACTAAACAGCGCAATAATTAATTTTAGTAACTATATTTGCGCGGAAATTTTGGCAGATAAAATAGAGATAGCATCGGTAAATGACAGTGGGACAGAGGTAGAAATTAACGAAACAACACTCAAAATACTCATTACAAAAAACACGTAACGATTATGGCTATCAACAAAAAACAGGCGGCAAAGCCTGCTAAGAAAAGCAAAACCGTTTCAGTAAAAACTGTAAAGGCAGCCCCTGTGTCGAAAAAAGTAGCCGAACCGACATCAAAAAAATCGCCAAAAGCACCGGTTAAGCCGGCAGCTAAAAAGACTGTGGCCCAAAATTCTACGAGCAAAAAGAAAGCACCGGTAGCTAAGCCGGCAGCTAAAAAGACGGTAACACCGAAAAAAGTAGTTAATAAAGCAGCACCTTCAAAACCTGCCAACAAAAAGGCTTCGCCGGCAACTAAAGAAAAGACAAAATCAAAAGCAACAACCATTAATCTAAAGACTGTGGATAAGAAGAATAGCAAGCCAGCGCCAACTGCAACAAAATCGACAACTGCGAAAAAGGCAGCGCCGGCGCCTAAAGCCGCTTCGGCCGCCAAAAAAGTAGCAGCAGCTCCTGAAAAAGCACCTGCTAAAAAAACTGTAGAAAAACCAAAGGTTAAAAAAGTTGCTACACCCGAACCAGTAGCCGCCAAAAAAACAAGCCCTGCTAAAGCTGAACCAGCAAAAGCAAAAACTGCAAGCAAATCAGCGCCCACCAAAACTATAATTACTAAACAACCTGCAGCTCCAACTCCTAAACCAACCCCTACACCTGCGGCGAGGTCTACAGAGAAAAAACCTCAGGTGATTATAGCTCACCGTAAGCTGGAAAACAAATCGAAGCAAGTAAAACAAGAGGAAAGTGCAGAAGCGCCTTACCAACCTGAAACATATAGGTCTATACTTGATGAGGCGCCTGCCCCAGCTCCACAGCAAACCACCGTGTATAGGTATAGCGATGAGGAACTCAATGAATTCAAACAACTGATTCAAGGTCGTTTGGATGCTGCGCGCAAAGAGTTGCATTACCTACAGGGACTGATAACTCGCAAGGACGAAGCCGGCACAGACGATACCGAAAACAGATTCATGAACATGGAAGATGGTTCGGGAGCTATGGAGCGTGAGCAACTAGCACAGCTGGCAAGCCGCCAAATACAATTTATGAACCACCTGGAAAAAGCACTGGTACGCATAGAAAACAAAACCTATGGTGTATGCCGTGTAACAGGTAAGCTAATTGATAAAGCTCGTCTGCGCGCTGTGCCACATGCCACCCTAAGCATAGAAGCTAAAAATATGATGTCGGCTAATAAGCACTAATCACAGTTAGCCAAGACAAGTAAAAAAAGCAGCCCCGAAACGTCATTGTTTCGGGGCTGCTTTTTTTAAGGTTCATTACCAAATTTACTATCTGCGGTAGCTATCTGGAGCTTTGTTTACTTTAGGTAGCGGCTTTCTGGGCAGGCGCTCATCTCTTTGTGCAGTGTGATACACAAACGATGCCATGATAATAGATGCCTGCATCAAGTCATTGGCACTCACTCTGTCATAACTATCCATATTGGTATGATGCGTTCTAGTGCCATAATCTAGTGGGTCTTGTATAAACTGAAACCCAGGTATACCTACTTCGTCGAAAGAAATATGATCTGTAGAGCCTGTGTTTTTCATGGTCACTGCGGTAGCACCCAAGTCGGCAAATGGTGCTAACCATGCCGAAAATATTGGACGAAGTGCTGCATTCTCTTGCAAGAAGATGCCTCTTATTTTTCCACCACCATTATCCAGATTGTAATAAGCCGAAACGCGCTCTTGCGCCGGAAGCAGCTTCATCGTAAGCCTATCGCCAAAATGCTTTTTCACATAACCTCTAGAGCCTAACAGACCTTGCTCTTCGCCACTCCACAAGGCAATGCGTATAGTGCGTCTTGGTTTTACACCTATACTTTTCAGTATCCTCATAGCCTCCATCACCACTACCGATCCTGTGCCATTGTCGGTGGCACCTGTAGATGCGTGCCAACTGTCCAGATGTGCACCCAGCATCACAATTTCGTCTTTTAGCACAGGGTCGGTGCCAGGTATTTCAGCTATCACATTATACTCGGTTGAGTCTTGCATCTGAAATGTGGTTCGGGTATCCATCTCTACAGTTACTTTTTTACCAGCCTCTAGTAGTCTGCCCAACATACCCAAATGCTCCATGCCGGTTTCCATCTCTGGCAGCACTGGCGGGGCATCCCATTTTCTAGATGAGCCATTGCTAGTAAACACAGTGCCCATGGTGCCCCTACCTCCACTAAGCACAGCTACTGCACCCTCTGCCTTCAGGAATGAATCTATCTTAGGTATCAGATTCACTCTTGGCTTTGCAGCAGGTTTGGTAGTAGATAGGTTGGTAACACCATCGTGATTGTGTGCATCCTGCTCTATGTTTTTCAGTTCTTCTTCAGTGAGTCTTTTAGCATCGGCAGTAAAGTTTATCTTCACCTCATTGTTCAGGTTAGACAGCACAATAATTTTACCACTCAGCTTTCCCACATACTGCGCCATATCTTCCACCTTTTCTATGCGCACCAATACTGCTTCAGCACTTATATTACCATTGGTGCCTGGTGTCCATGCACGCGGCACACCTATTATCGGCATATAGTAGGGAGCTGTCATAGCAGCATAACTCTTGTTGATCTCCCACCCTTTGCCGAAGCCGCCCCAGCGCTCAATGGAGACTTGCTTCATGCCCCAACTCTTTAGCTTGTCTGCTGCCCACTTCTCGGCATTTTTCATACCGTTCGATCCGGTCAATCTTGGGCCATTCACCTCTGTCATCTCAAACAAGGTCTCCATTACTTTTGAGTTATTGAAGCCTTCGTTTCTTATCAGTGTTACAGCTTTCATGTTCACGGGTTCTGTGTTATCTCCCTTGAAGGATAACATTACAACCGCCATAGCCACTAACGGCATCTTGTATAATTTCTTCATCATTGGTTACTTTCGTTGGTGTAAAATACCAATTTCAATCCGTTGTTGGTTACAGTTATACGCATAATCGTTAAAAAACTGTGACAGCTTGTAAAATTATCTGGCAGTATTACCATACGTCATTTATTTTTCTATCTTCGCCCCTACAAAAGAAACTTTTATGAAGAAGATTTTTGTTCCGGCTCTGGCAGCTGCTCTATTGGTAGGCTACAATGCGGACGCACAAACCGGCAAACCAGCTCCAGTAGTAAAGAAAGAAACAGCTCCGGTAAACAAAACTCCGGTGGTACCAGTGGCTAAACCAGTAGTGCCTGTAGCTAAGCCAGCCACACCAGCGCCTGCTGCAGCTAAAACTACGCCAACTCCTGCACCGGCAGCTAAACCAGCCGTGGCAGCTCCTGCACCCAAACCAGCAGCTGCTCCAGTAGCTAAGCCTGCTACGCCAGCGCCTGCTGCCAAAGCTGCTACACCAGCCGCTAAACCAAAAACAATCACAAAATCGCCAGTAAAAAAAGCTACTACTGCTCCAAAAGCTAAAACTGCTAAGAAAGCAGCACCAGCTGCGGCACCTGTAGCAGCGCCAGTGGCTCAACCAGTAGCATCGCCTGCACCAATGCCACAAGTGCAAGAAGAACAACCTGTTAGCCGCCAAGAACGCTCTTATAACGACGAAAGCGACAACAAACCAAGCTGCCACAAAAACAAAATGAAGCGTGCTTGCAACGGAAACGAAAAAGTAACTGAGCACCCTTGGAAAACTCGTACAAGACATCAATCTCGCTACGAGTATATGATGGAATACTACGGCAAGAAGAAAGCAGAAAGAAACAAATAATATTTGCTACAATAATGAAAAGCCCTGACACAAGTCGGGGCTTTTTTGTTGCCTACATACTGTTAATACTATTAGTTGCCTAAACCAACTGAATAGATTTGTAAATACTTTTGGCATATCAATTCAATCTTTGTCAATCATAGCATGTCACTTACCATCATTCTAGTAGCAGTCACTGTGCTCACCTCTATAGCAGCGTTCAACAACTCTGATCTTATTTATAAGTTCATTCTGTGGCCCCGCCGAATGGACAATCCCAAAGAGTGGTACAGATTACTTACCTCTGGCTTCATACATGCCGACTGGAATCATCTTTTGTTCAACATGTTTTCGCTTTACTTTGTTGGCGAGTCAGCCGAGATGCTACTGGGGGGCAAATTTCTAGTGCTATATCTCACAGGTATTATAGCCGCATCATTGCCATCATTTTTCAAAAATAAGTACAATAGTTCCTTTCAGTCATTAGGCGCATCGGGCGGTGTAGCAGCAGTGCTATTTCTGGTTATATATTTCTTTCCATGGGCCAAAGTGCACATACTCTTTATACCCATCGGCATACCAGCTATTTTGTTTGGCGTCATCTACCTGGCAGCAGAAGCCTACATGTCTAAACGTGGAGGCACCAACATCAATCACGATGCACACTTTTGGGGTTCTATGTATGGCTTATTGTTTGCCTTGCTGGTAGACCCTACACATGGTTCTAGCTTCATTTATCAGCTCACACATCCTGGCTTTTAGGTAGGCGGCGCACCTGCAGCACCTTTTGGGTGCGGGTTGTTAGTTTGAACCGCTCATCGGCTCGCACTCCTGCCACCCACAATATCTTCTTATCACTTTCTAATACCACTATTCGTTCTTTTTCGTTTAGTGGTATTTTTTTGTCTATCAGCAGCCTACTCACCTTTTTCTTTTTCATACCCATACCTAGCGGATACAAATAGTCTCCAGTCTTCCACCTTCGCAACACTACTGGCCATGATATTTGCGCTATATCTACCATCAGCACACCATCGTCGGTTGGTAAATCTCCCTTTTCTACTTCGCTAAATTCATACCTATATCCATTAAAATCTGCCGCAAAAGGCAGCTTATCTACCAACACCATATCTGTGCTCGTCTCTTCTATAGCAGCCAATATCAAGAAGTCTCTATTGCGCAGCACCTTATGTGTGGCCGACTGTACATAATGCCCCGTCTCTGCATGCAAAAGCCCTAGCACCTGTTGCACCTGACCACCACTAAATCCAAATGGCTCCAAAAACTCATAAATCAAGGCTTGCAAGCCAGCTGTTCTTTCCAGTTTGCGAATGGGTATATACCAATCTTTCCCACGCTGCTCCATTAGCCGAGCGCGCTCTTGCGCTATCATTCTTTTATAGAGCACCTCAGCATCGGCTAGTCTAGTTGCTGTTTCCACTATACCTGTTAGTGCTTGGGGCACTAGCTCTTCGGCAATTGGCAGCAACTTGTTGCGCACAGCATTTCTTAGGTAATCATTCTTACTGTTAGACGCATCATTTCTGTACGACACATTGTTGTTCGTCACATACTCAGTTATCTCTGCCCTTGTAGCATATAGCATGGGGCGCACCAGTCCATCTTGCACTGGCAATATGCCATGCAATCCTTGTATACCTGTGCCTCTCAGCATATTCATCAGCACGGTCTCTGCTACATCATTGGCATGATGTGCTGTGCACACAGCCACATAAGCATGTTGCTTGATCAGGGCATGAAACCAGTCGTAACGCAATACGCGTGCCATCTCTTGCACACCTTTTTTGTGCGTAGCACATTGCTGCTCAGTATCAAACCTTATTACATGGCAAACAACATTATGGTCTGCACACCACTTAGCTACAAGCGCTTCGTCGGCATCCGACTCCGCACCCCTCAATTGATAGTTGCAATGCGCCACGGCAAACAGTAAACCTGCCTGCTTAAAAACACTGGCCATAGCCATAGAATCTATCCCTCCACTCACAGCCAGCAGAAATGGTCCATTACCAAGCTGGCTGTAATGCCTCTTCCTATACGCTCGAAACCCTTTCAATAATTTATCCAACACTCAAATTTTCTTGCTACTAATAAACTAAGTCTTCGTATGCTCCCTGCAGCTCGTTGTATGCATGCATGTCTCCTGCTTTTTTAGCAGCTGCCATACCTGCTTCATATATAGGTATGGCCTCATCAGGTTTCCCTACACGTTCCAGCAGCTTACCTAAGTGATAGTATGTAGCTACATAAGTAGGGTCGTTAGTCAAATTTATTTCGAACTGATCCCTCGCATGTTGCTCATCACCTAGCTTCACATACTCCAATGCTAAAGCATGATGTAAGAAACAATCTTTGGGGCTCTGCTCTAAATACTGCAACAGCTTTGCTATCCTTTCGCTCATAATGATCTTATTATCGCAAATGTAGCAATCATTCCCCCATTCTACCTTTCGATAGTGTTCTATCGTACTCTGTCTTAAAATTAACAACATTTACAAAATCCATTTCCTACTTTCACTTGTCATACTTTTGGTCTCTGGCCAATGAACCTGAAACAACTGAAAAGAAGGCTACAAGCCGCCTGGCAATATTTCCCGCTTACTCCCAATGCACTGCTGTGTGGCGCAGCTGCTTGGCTAGGCTGGAGGCTACTTTATCAGCCAGTGCCCAAAGGTGAAATTCCCTCATCATTCACGCCATTCGTCATACTGCTGGGCAAACTCATATTTTGGTTTGCACTGGCTATAGTACTGTTATCGCTGATAAGCACACTGGCCGCTTATGCCTATTATCTGTGGATTCAGCACAAACATCAAACCTTGCTACAGCTAGAATTTGAGCTGGAACAAAGACCCAACAAAAAAAACAGACTTTACCTCATTGCCACACTACCCGGTGCATTGCGCCCCCTACTTGGGTTCATAAAAGGTCGCCTTTGGTACGACGACTATATGCTTACAGACTCTTTTGCGTTGCTTACTAAAAAGCAAAAAGTAAACCTTAGCTCTGGTGCAGCAGCATCGGGCAAAAACCGACTCTACCTGCCCGACATAAGAGAGTATGAGATAAAAGGTGGCTTCATCTATTTTCAAGACATGCTGCACATATTCTCTTTAGCAGCAGCCCAGCCGCTAACTGGCCATTTCTATCAGCCACCTACGCTCACTGGTGCTTACCACAACGAGGTGAACCCTAAAAAAACAGAAACGCTTGACGTGCGCATAGACCAACTACGAAGAGTAGAAGGCGAATACCTAAACTATAAAGACTTTGAAAACGGCGATGATATACGTAGAATAGTATGGAAGGTTTATGCCAAAAACAGAGAGCTTATAGTACGAGTGCCCGAGCTTTATGAGCCCTACGCATCGCACCTACACCTGCATGCATCTTTTTATGCAGCAGTCAAGACAGCTTGGCTATCTGACGATTATCTGAGCGAGATGCTCAATTATTACAAGAATTGTGTTTGGACCATCTACGATACCATATCGGCTAAAGACTGGGAGGTGCGCTATATACCCGACCAGCTCATCCAACTGCCAGAACAGCTTAGCAATCAGGAACAAGTGGCACGCACCATCACCAACAGCAACTGGCATACCGATAAAAATTTGCTACAATACTTCAACCCTCGCACTGGTGCAGTATTGATCATCTCTTCTTTTACCGACCCTGCTGAGCTTTCAGAATTACTGAATCGCTGCGATAACACTACCGTTATCTATTTCATTCGCACGTCTCGCATATTTCGCTCTCTGGCGCCGCTACATTGGCTGGCAAGTATCATCATCAGGCCAGCCACCGACAGGCTCTCCCGCCTCAGGTCTCGCTGGTTACTAGCACCGCTTCGTCCCCAAGTATTAAAAAGGGAAAAAGAGTTAAAAGAAATACTCAGTAAAAGCACAGTAATTTGGTCGGAGGTATAGTGTGCTGCTATAAGCAGCCACCCTTTATTTTTACCTCATACTTATATGGCTTTTTTCAATACCTTCGCATATCCAATACTCAATAAGTAAAAATATTTTTGTGCTGCGCTAACGAAATCTAAAAGTGCCTCGTCAACTATGGCAGTTATCTGATTTCTATTCACAAATTTAAAAACCGTAAAAAACAATTTTTTATGAGAAGACTCTTAACCCTCGCAGCGGCCGTAATGGCGCTGTTTGCGGCCAGCGAATCAAAGGCCGCAGTTCATGGTCCTGGCGTAGTATGCGTAGGTGCCACCGCATTAATGTATGACTCCACATCATCAGGCACAGGCTGCATAGGTGGTGTATGGTCTAGCAGCAACCCTGCCGTTGCAAGTATTGGCAGCTCCACTGGCATAGTAACAGGTGTATCTACAGGTACCGCCGTTATCACTTATGTATGTAGTGCCATCACCTCAACAGCGGTTATTTCTGTCAACCCATCTCCGTCAGCAATTTCTGGAGGCACATCTCCAATTTGTGTAGGTGCTACTACCACACTTACTTGCCCTACATCTGGCGGCACATGGTTTAGTGCAAGCAGTGGCATAGCTTCAGTATCGAGCAGCACAGGCGTAGTTACCGGCACAGGCATAGGCACTGCTACTATTCATTATATTGTAGCAGGTTGCTCTTCTCAGCAAGTAGTTACAGTAAACGGCACCCCTACCCCCGACTCTGTTACAGGCCCTGGCACAGTGTGCATAGGCAGCAGCATTACTCTTTCTTGCATCACTGCAGGCGGCACATGGTCTAGTAGCAGCACTGCAATGGCTACTGTGAGCAGCGGTGGCGTGGTTACGGGTGTATCTGCAGGCACTGTCAATATTACTTATACGGTTTCTGGCCCATGCGGATCTGCATACCGCACCTATCCTGTTACGGTTACCTCTACTACCAGCCCTGGCACTATTAGCGGTTCTACATCAGTAGCCACTGGTTTTACTACTCTTTTGTCTGCTACAGTTAGTGGTGGCACATGGTCTAGTAGCACTCCATCTGTAGCAACAGTGAGTTCGTCAGGTTTAGTAACTGGCTTAGCTATAGGCACCACTACTATATCATATACAGTATCTGGCTGTAGTGGCCTTGCAAGTGCTACTACCGTAGTTACTGTTAGTGCTGCCAACTGCATATCTGGCGATGTATTGTTCTCTGGCACTCCATATTATGGTCCAGTTATGGTTTGGCTTATCCGCTTCAACCCTACTACCAATATGCTCTATGCTGTAGACTCTCAATATGTTTATGCTAGCGGTGCTAGCGCAGGTTACAGCTTCTGCGGCATGGGCACAGACTCTTTCCGCGTAAAGGCTGCTGCAGACTCTATGTCTACTATATCTACAGGTTATCAACCTACATATCATACTGCTAGTCCATTCTGGTCTACTGCTACAGTTATATACCACACAGCTGGCACGCACGATATGGGCAAAGACATCAACATGGGCTTTGGTACAGTAACTGCTGGACCAGGCTTTATAGCTGGCGATGTTACTACTGGTGCTAACAAAGGCACTGCCGATGGAGACCCTGCAGTAGGCATGCTTATTTATTGTGTAGATAATGCTACTGGCAACATCATCCAAAAGTCTATAACAGATGCAGCTGGCCACTACACATTTAGCAGCTTGCCTGTAGACAAGTCATACAAAATATACCCTGAAATGATGAACTACGGCACTACTCCATATGCTGATATTACGCTTACCAGTGCAGCAACATCCATGGTAGCAGCACACTTCGAGCAGCATACATTGTCTCATACCATCACTCCAAAAACATCTATCGTTACTAATACTCCTGCCATCAGCACTAAGCTAGCTGTTTATCCCAACCCTGCTAAAGATGTCGTTAACATAGGCTGGACAGGCTGGAACAAAACAACTGAAGCAGAGCTTACCATTAACGATGTGACAGGCCTTCAGGTAATAGCCAGCAACATCACTATAGCTCAAGGCACAGGTGCTGCCAGCATTAATGTTAGCAATCTGGCAAAAGGCATTTACTTCATCACAGTAAAGTCTAACGAAGCTACCACTACCTCTAAAATTAAGATTGACTAATCTTGTTTAGACCCGCATAAGCAAAAGGGGCTCTGGATTTCTCCGGAGCCCCTCTATTTTTGCCCGATAGTGTCTTGTACTTTCCATTTCTTATAGCTATCTCTCACCCACATTTTTATCTCTAGTGGGCTTGCAGTGCGCGCAAAATCATAAGGCATAGGGTGTGCATACATAAACATACCTACACTATCACCTTTCAGTCCTGTTACATTGGTCACCAGTTCAGGGCCATATTTAGTATCTATAAACTTCTGTCGCTCGTTCTCTGCAAAATCATGCTGAAATGCATACGTCTGCTTAGCCTTCTTCGAAAACAACTCTGCTATAGCCGACGCAGGACTCATGATAGGCGAAGGAGCCACTCTCCTCAATTGCACCTTGTAGGTTGCCACTCTATCTATAGAGTCTAGCTGATACTGTGACAACCTGCCTGGCCTTATTAATGCATCCTTTAGCTCATATGCCTTAGGCTCTAGCGATACATTTATAGTAGCTATCAGCACAGATGTTGGCTTAGTTCGCTCCTCTGTGCTATACCCTATGTAGCTATATACTACCTTATCTCCAGTATTTGCTGGCAGGGTATAGTTGCCCTTGGCATCTGTATATACCATTGCCTGAGTAGTTTTGTTCACCACCGTTACAGGATACAATGGTTTGCCAGTAGCAGCATCAGTCACCACCCCATGCAGGGTTTGTGCGCCACATGGCAGCACTGCAACAATAGCTGCACCAATTATATAAGCTACTCTTATGCTCAACAGTCATCAAATCTAACTCCAATACATATACATTTAGCAGAGTAGCTTACACTTTTGCATAGATTTAAGAATGCATCCTCCACTTTATTGCACAAAAAAAGACACCACCTCTCGGCAGTGTCTTTATATTTATCTCTTTTAGCCTACTAAGGCACTATTGCAGTATAAGCCTGGTTAAGTGCTGGTGTAGCATTCACAGTAAAGCTAAACACATCAGGAGTTTTTACTAGTTTTATTCTTGTACCTTTTCTGTATTTGTAATAGCCTATGTTTTGCACTTTACCATCATTGGGTATAGATGCCACATCAAGCATACTATCTACAGTGCCAAGGTTGGTATATACCTGCTGTATCAATGGAATTGTTGAAGTAGGATTGTTTACAGCTTTCAAGAAGAAGAATACAGAATCAATATTCAAATCTTGTGCTACAGTGCCAAACTGAGGGAAATAAGCAGTAAATGTGCCCATCTCTACATTGATGCCATAAGTTCCTTTTGTAGAAGCTTTGTACACCAAGGAGTCGCCATAGTTACCAGTAAAATTCTTTGTTTTACCAGAGTCTATTCTATACACTTTACCTTTTATCAGCAAATCTACTGGTGTGAAAGTATTATTCCTGAAAAACACATTCGACACATTAGCTGTTTGACAATAAGTTCCTGTATAGCCAGGTGCACATATACAAAAACCCTCATTACACGTGCCACCATTCTGACAAACCAGATCTTTACATCTGTCTTTTTTGCAAGAGGTATACACTATAGCACCAAAGGCTAGCAAGGTGAGAATGGTTGTAAAAACAATAGCTTTTGCTTGTTTCATTTTCAATTATCAGTTTTTTTAATGTTCGCTGGCTATCACACACTCCTACCCACACATTACACATGCAGCCTCGCGAAGCCCTAAAATTAATAGATTCTGTGAAAGTTGTCTAATATTAAACCACTATTTACACCAAAAATTACAAACATTCCACTTCAATGTACTTTTATTAACGATTTATAGCCTCAATACATTGTCCTACTTTTGCAAAATGATTCACTTTCTTCGCTGCTCGGCTTTTTTACTTCTTACCTTTTGCGGCACGTCACTACACACCATAGCTGCACCTAATAGCAAAGTTAAGTCTGCACCACCCAAGGCTATACTAGTAATGCTAAGCACAGAAATAAACAGATACAATGCACTAAAAAGATCTGGCGATAGCTCAGGCATCAAAATACTCCAAAAAGACACCTACAATATTTACAAAGTCACCACCAACGACTTTAAAGACAACTTCAACTTCTGCCCCGTATATTTCTTTTACGATACCCTACTCGATGATATATTAGAAGGAAAAATTGCTGGCAACCTGCTAGATTATAGCCTGCAGCCTGTAGCCAACCCTACAGTACAAGACACTACCGACAAATACTATATCACTTACTTTGGGCGCATGCTGTGGCAAACTACCAAAGGTAAAATGCTACCTACCAAACACGCGGATATGGGCAGCGGCCCCAACGGCAGAGGGCTAATACTTAACAACAAACGCATGGAGCAGGTGTACTATGTTTACTCTATTCGCAACAACCTGTTTCGCAAAAACAGCACGTATTACTACCAATCCAAGAAGTTTCAAATTGAATATGACCCGCTGGCAAAAAAACTGAATGAACGCATGGTTTTTAAATTTTATGAAAAGAACAAATAGACACAGATACCCGCCACAATTGGTGTTACCTGGCTTGTTATTATACATACAACCTATTGAAAACATATAGTCAACGCCATTAAGAAGCACATACCGAAAAAATAAAGGCTAGCTACAAGCCTTAAAAACTAATTACATAACCCAAATAACAACCATTATAATGGCAGCTTTCAAACAAATTTGGTAATTTCGCTGCCCGAATAGCAAACTTCATACGATGATAGACATAAAAGTTCCGGCTGTAGGCGAATCTATTAGCGAGGTAACACTCGTTAAATGGCTGAAAAAAGAAGGCGAATATGTGAACAGAGACGAGGTGCTCTGCGAACTAGAATCAGAAAAAGCAACCTTCGAGCTCAACGCAGAGCAAGCCGGTACGCTACACATCAAGGCCGAAGAAGGAGCCACTCTGGCTATTGGCGACTTGGCTTGTTCTATCGACGAAACAGCACCTAAGCCCGCAGGCGCACCTGCTGCTCCTGCCAAAGAAGAAAAGGCCACCCCAGCGCCTGCCAAAGAAGAAAAAGCTGCTCCAGCTGCTTTGCCAGCCGATGTAAAAGCTACACCAGTAGCCCAAGCAATAATGGCTGACAAACAGGTGAAACCCAATGCGGTGAAAGGCTCAGGCTCTAAAGGCCGCATTATGAAGCAAGATGTGCTGGATGCTATAGCCAATCCTGGACGCAAAGGTGGCGCCGAAGCTTTCTCTCGCGAAAACAAACGCGAGAAAATGAGCAATCTCCGCAAAACTGTTTCTCGCCGTCTGGTTGAGGCTAAAAACAGCACAGCTATGCTCACTACCTTCAATGAGGTAGATATGACGCGCATCATGGAGATACGCAAAGCCTATAAAGACACATTCAAAGAATCTCATGGGGTCAATCTGGGCTTCATGTCTTTCTTCACCAAAGCTTGCTGCATAGCCCTGCAAGAGTGGCCTGCAGTAAACGCTTATATCGATGGAGAATCAATCATTTACCACGACTATTGCGATATATCAATTGCAGTTTCAGCCCCTAAGGGCTTGGTAGTGCCAGTTATTCGCAATGCCGAAAGCCTGAGCATGGCAGGAATAGAACAAAAAGTGGTGGAGCTAGCCAAAAAAGCACGTGATAACAAACTCACTCCAGACGAAATGACTGGCGGCACTTTCACCATTACTAATGGTGGCGTATTTGGCTCGTTAATGTCTACACCTATCATCAATATACCTCAATCAGCTATCTTGGGCATGCACAAAATCCAAGATCGTCCTATGGTTATCAATGGCAAAATTGAAGCCCGCCCTATGATGTATCTGGCACTTAGCTACGATCACCGTATCATAGATGGTCGCGAGTCTGTAGGTTTCCTAGTTCGTGTAAAAGAATTATTGGAAAATCCAGACTTTATGCTCTTTGGTCACGACCCAGTTAAAACACTTCTTGAGTTGTAATCTACAAGCAACACTATAAAGACAAAGGGCAGAGATTTTACGATCTCTGCCCTTTGTCTTTATCCTTTCAAGAACCTTGCTGCTAAGTGAGCCAGCAAAGCTATATCTACTTGCTCTATAGGGTGTGGTGTGCCCGGCAATACACCTAGCTGCGCATTGGGCAACAACCGATACACAGACAATGTCTCCTCCATTGTTACCATTTTATCCCTATCGCCTAGTAGCAGCAACACAGGTTGTTGAATACTGTTATAGTCTTCCATTTTCAACGGATTATTACGCCCCATTTCCAGCATCATTTCTGCTGTTAGTACTAGCACCTCTTTCCAGTCATTGGGCATATGCCTGGTGGCTAATGTAGCTGCAAATGCAGGCACTTTAGCGCTTATTTTTTCGGCATTTAATTGCAACACCTCTTTGGCTGCTATCTCTTCATTCCAGCCAAACTTAGTAGCCATTGTCACCACACGCACTACCCTATCGGCATAATGCCTGGCTACATACAGACCTACATAGCCCCCCATGCTATACCCAAAAATATGAGCGCTTGCTATGCCTCTATCGTTCATATAGTCTATTACATCTTTGCCAAACTCACTAATAGAGAAACCATTAGGTGGTAATGCGACACCACCATGACCACTAAAGTTCAACACATGAACTTCGAATTCCTGATTGAAGTATGGCGCCAATCCTACCAATTGGTCTGCTGAACCTATAGCCCCGTGCAATATGATTAAGTGTTCCATTCCGTCTATGTTGTTTTATGTTTTCGATAGCTTTCAGGCCGATTATCCACCTTTGTACAAAATAACTAAATACACAATGTAAATACCAATTATAGCAAATGCATCCCAACCCATTAAAATCTTCTTTCCAGTTGGCTTATATATCAAACCTACTATAGCTATTGCCCCCATCATAATAGTGCCGAGTATAGATGTCAAATGTCCATTACTGGCAACCTCTAGCAATGGTGCACCACTATAAAATAAGTCGTCTAAGGATAGTATCAGCAAATTAAAGAGATTACTTCCCACTAAATTTCCAACAGCCATATCAAACGCACCCATTCTTATAGATGCCAAAGACACTGCAATCTCTGGCAAACTAGTAGAAACTGCTAAGAATAATGTACCAACAAAACTCTTCCCTAATCCAGTACTAGCAGCTATCTCCTCAGCAAAATGAGGCAGGAATAATGCTGCAACAATGGTAATAACGGCATATAATGCATACATGCCAATAGCTTTTTTCAATGATATACTCTCGTGAGCCACCTCTGGTGTCGGCTCTAATCCAGCCTTACGTTGCTCATAACTATATACCAGCTTCATCGATATAATATACCCTGCTACCAACACCAAACTTATAATGCCCACCCTACCAAACAGCAACCAGCCTGTATCTATTGTTAAACCATACGCTACTAAAACCATCAATATCATAGACAAGCCTATAGCCAATATATGACTCACCGATGCCACATTAAATAAACTTTTGTGCCTGGGCATAAACATATCCATCATCGCTAGTATTACCAAATTAAAGCTACAGCTACCCACTATATCTCCTACCGCCAAATCCGCATCGCCAACTATTGCTGCCGAACTTACACCTACCATCAGCTCTGGCAAAGATGTTACTGATGCCATTAGTATCATACCAATCAAGGCCTTTCCTACGCCGCTAATTTCTGCTATAAGGTCGCCATAATAGCTGAGCTTTTTACCAGCGAAAAATATAACTATCGCACACAAAACAAATCCAATCATAGCTAATATATATTTAGGTTACAAATACAGACTTTAAGCTTTGATACTATACAGGCTTATTCATAAACTCTTTTGTTAATAAGACAGTGCCAAGCAAATCGATTATGGCTAAAATAAGACAAACCATCAAAAATCAGCTATATACATTGCGGCATCTACTACACTTCTGCATTTGTTTAACAATTTCTTTTAGTTCTGTATTTTGAGAACCAAAAGAACAATCCTAATTTTGTCATGTAATTTAAAAGCTGAAAGGATGAATATATCACTAACAGATACACAGCTACGCATGATAGAAGAGTTAGGTGTAGCGCACGAGAAGGCAGGTATGCAACCAGCAGCAGCCCGCATATTTGCACTTTTGGTTGTATGCGATCAAAACGAACTAACTTTTGAGCAGATATACGAACTGCTTAAACTCAGCAAAAGTGCCACTAGCAACTCTATCAATTATTTGCTGAATATTGACAGAATAGAGTACATAACCAATCCGGGAGAAAGAAAACGCTACTTCAGGGTTAAGTTGCGTAGCATAAAGGACGCAATACATAAATCACTTATCGGACTCGGACAGGTGAACGAGCTTTTCAAAAAAGTGCTCGAGCAACGCCCCAACACAACGGCCGATTTCAATAATGGATTGAAAGAAATGACCGAATTCATGGATTTTATCTTGGCAGAACTACCATTATTATATCAAAAATGGGAAGCAAGTAAGTAATTTTTTTGCCCATATTAGTTCTCCTTGTTACGAACAAATTATACCAAACAGAACAAATGAAACAAATAATTGCAATATTTACATTCCTGACTACCAGCTACATTACACATGCGCAGTCAGTATATAGTCTTCGTGGAGCCATAGAATATAGCTTACAAAACCACGCTAGCAACAACATCTATCTCAATGATGTGCGCAAGGCTCAGGCACAGTCGCGAGAGGCTCTATCTGCCTATCTACCACAAGTCAATGCTAATGGAACTTTCGACGATAACCTACGCCGACAAACCACCGTTTTGCCAGGTGCTATGTTTGGCCGCAACGAAGACATACCTGTGCAGCTAGGCACCAAATACAATGCTAATGCGGTAGTGCAGCTAGACCAAACCATTTATGACCAAGCCCTGATATATGGACTAAAAGCAGGACTACCAGCCAAACTAATAGCAGAGCTAAACCTGGCTAAAAACCGTGAAGAACTGATATACAATACTGTAACAGCCTACACACAGATACTGGTGCTCAAAGAACAACAAAAACTACTAACAGCTAGCAAAAAACAATATGACGAACTGTATAGCACCACTAAGTTTCGTTTCGATAAAGGTGTTGCTAAAAAGATAGATCTCGACAAAGTAACCGTTCAAAGAAACAATATAGCAGCCAAACTGAGACAGATAGATGCCGATATAGAGGTAGCACAAAATACACTCAAAAATGCAATGGGACTACCAGCTGATAGTAAACTACAAATAGCCGATAGTATCAACACCAACCAATTCACCATTATACCCGATGCATCTTTTGATGTGAACCAACTGATAGACTTCAAGTTACAGCAACAAAACATTGCCCTGCAAGAGATAGACGTAAAAAGAAAAGAAGCCGCTAGCCTACCTACCCTCTCCGGATACATAAGATATGGGCAGCAATCTTTCAATAACGACTTTTCTGCTTCGCTCACCAACTGGAACACGTTTGCAGCCATGGGAGTCAAGCTTAATGTACCTATATTTTCTGGCACGCGCCGCACATCTCAGCTGCAGCAGAGCAAAATAGAACTTGAGAATGCACGCACATCTATGACATTGAATACAGAAAAACTAAACCTTCAATTCCAGAATGCAGCAAGACTATTGAAAGAAAACATAAACACTGTAAGTGCAAACAAAGAAAACATGGAGCTGGCAAAATCCGTCTACAGCACCAGCCAATTCGAGTACAGCAAAGGTGTTACTACCATGACAGACCTACTCAATGCAGACTTCGCATACCGTCAGGCACAGACAGACTATGTGAGTGCGCTGCTCAACCTTGTAACCAACAGACTCAACTTCGAAAAAGCTAAAGGCAACATCACAGACTTCGTAAACAAACTTTAACAATCAAATACAACATAAAAGATGAAACAGAAATCAATAGCAATAATCATAGTACTAGCTGTCATAGCAGTTATCGGCTTTGTATTGGCTAACAATAAAAAGAAAATAGAAGAAAAGAAAAAAGTAGTAGACCGCTCTAACATCCCCGTTGCTGTTACTACTGCCAAAGCAGAAGTGCTGGCTGTGGGTGGCACACTATCTCTACCAGCTACGCTAGAGGCAGCACACAAAGCGCAGATAGCAGCCCTCACTGGTGGCAGGCTCACATCGCTGCGAGTAGCATTGGGCACACATGTTACAGCTGGACAGATAGTGGGCTCTATAGATATAAGCCAACAACAACTGAGTGAAAAAGATGCTGCCGAAGCACTCGCTAAGGCAGAGAGAGATTATAAACTTGCCAAAGAACTCTTTGCAGGCAATGCAGGTACTGAGCAGAGTGTAAAGGATGCAGCACATAATTTAGAAGCAGCCCAAATAAGACTGCAACTGGCTCGTCAAAAGGTGGCTGATGGCTATATCAAATCACCTATCACAGGTATCATTACCGAAAAGAAAGGAGAGCCAGGAGAATATACCAATCCAGGTACTCCGCTTGCTACAGTAGTTGATGTCAACAACCTAAAAGCAGTAGTATTTGTTGGAGAAAAAGACGTGTATCGGCTTCAACTAAATCAATCGGCCGAGGTAATTGCCGATGTCATGCCCAACAAGTCATTCACTGGCACTCTGTCATTCATTTCGCCCATCGGCGATGAAAACCATAACTACAAAGTGGAGCTCACATTGACCAACAATAAGCTGCAACTAAAGGCCGGCACATTTGTCAAAGTCAACTTCAACTTTGGAGATAATTACCAAGCATTGCAAGTACCCAAGCTAGCACTGGCCGAGGGCACAAAGAACCCTTACGTATATATCATAAGTGGCAGCAAAGCCACAAAAAAGACAATTAGCACGGGCAGAGAAATAGGCGAAAACATTGAAGTACTTAGTGGCTTGCAAGCAGGTGACGAAGTAGTTATCAATGGCCACATCAACCTCACCAATGGCTGCAATATAACACGAGTAGCAAACGCAGAGTAACCTAACCTTAACGCTAAAAACTAACACTAATGTCTATAACCGAATTAGCTATAAAAAGGCCACTGCTCATCACAGTGATATTCGTCACACTAATCCTCTTCGGATGGATTAGCTACCAACAACTCGACTACAACTTACTACCTAAGTTCGAGGCTAATGTACTATCTGTACAAACCATTTACAGAGGTGCGTCATCAGAGGAAGTTCAGAATTCTGTCACAAAAAAGATAGAAGAAGCTATCTCCTCTATTGAGGGTGTCAGCAAGGTTACTTCTACATCTCAAGAAGGTGTTTCATTAGTCACTGTTGAGCTCAAAGCCAATACTGACATGAACACTGCTCAGCGCGATGCTGAACGCAAAATAAACGAAATGAAGGCGCAGCTACCCGACGATGTAGATGACCCTATCGTTCGGAAATTCAAAACTGATGAGATACCTATTCTACGTCTTAGTGCTACAGCCGCACTGAGCGAACCAGAATTATATGACCTCATCGACAAAAAGATAAAGCCACTCATCCAAAACGTGCCGGGTGTTGGTCAGGTATCACTCATAGGCGGCAATAAGCGCGAAATACAAGTAGCACTCAACAATGATAAGCTACAAGCATTGGGCATATCTTCTACACAGGTCAATCAGCTAATTGCCGCATCCAGCAGCTCTTATCCGGCTGGCAATGTAGAGGCAGGCGATAGTCGCTTATCGCTCCGCTTGGATGCTAAAACTACTCGTGTTGATGAAATGCGCAACCTTATCATCAGACAGAATACAGATGGTAGTCGTGTATTGCTAAGTGATGTAGCCACAGTAACTGATGCACAAACAGAAGCCAGCACCATCAACCGTATTAATGGACGCACGGGCATAGGCATACAGATATTAAAGCAAGCCGATGCCAACGCGGTAGAAGTAAGCGCAGGCGTGAAAGCGAAGCTGGCAGAAATAAAACAACGATATGCTGCTCAAAAATTCAATTATGAGATAGCCGCCGACCAATCTATATACACACTTGCATCAGCAGATGCTGTAGTGCACGATCTGTTTCTGGCCATACTCATTGTAGGCGCAGTAATGCTCATGTTCCTACATAGTGTTCGCAGCTCACTATTTGTGTTGGTAGCAATACCCTCTGCTATGATACCCACCTTCATACTCATGTACGTATTTGGGTTCTCGCTCAATCTCATGACACTCATGGGCCTATCTCTTGTAGTGGGCATACTTGTTGATGATAGCATAGTGGTGCTCGAAAATATTTATAGACACATGGAGATGGGTAAGCACAAACGTATAGCGGCTTTAGAAGGCCGCAATGAGATAGGCTTCACAGCTATGGCTATTACCTTGGTAGATGTGGTAGTATTTGTACCACTTGCACTTTCTGGCGGTCTCATTGGCAATATACTTAGAGAATTCTCTCTGGTAGTTGTGTTCTCTACGCTCATGAGTTTGTTTGTATCATTCACGCTCACACCTTTATTAGCTTCTCGCTGGGGCAAGTTAGAGCACCTAACTAAGAACACAATCTGGGGCCGCATCAATCTGGGGTTCGAGCACATTATAGATCAACTCAAAGAGGGATACACATCAATTCTGCGTTGGTCGCTCAGCCACAAGCGCTGGGTGCTATCTGGCATTTTACTATTACTTGTTGGCGCTATTGCGCTAGTACCTGCAGGCTTCATAGGGGCCACATTTGTAGGCAATGGCGACCGTGGCGAATTCACCATACAATTAGAGACATCTGCACAGTCGCCACTTTACCAAACCAACCAAGCGGTGAAGCATGTAGAAGAGCTATTACTGGCACATCCAGAGGTAGTTAAAGTATTCTCCAACGTAGGTATGCAAAGTGCTTCTATAGCTACTACCTCTACTAGCAACCTTGCAGAGATAGCAGTAACACTTGTTGACAAAAATGACAGAAAACTTTCTACAGAAGACTTCATCAATGTGCTCAGAAACGAGATTAACACACTACCTGGCGTAAAGGTTGTTATGCTCCCTACGGGTCTTGCAGGCAATACACAGTCACCCATACAAATAGCCATTAAAGGCAATGATATGGACTCTATCTGGGCTACTGCTCAGCAGGTTTATCAGGCTGTCACTAGCACACCTGGCTCCGACTATGTGCAGTATAGCACCAAAACACCTAAAACAGAGATCGCCATAGAGCTCAATCGTGATCGTCTGTCACAGTATGGCCTCACTATACCAGAGGTTGGCAATGCTGTTCAGCTAGCTTTCCGTGGCAACGACCAATCCAAATTCAAAGACAAAGGCGAAGAGTATCCAATCAATATATCGCTCGACAAAAGCGAACGCGTGAATGCTGCATCTGTCAGAAGCCTCACCATACGCAATGCAAAAGGAGCCATGGTGCGTCTGGATGATATTGCTACCATACGCGAAACCATAGGCCAGTCTGTATTAGAACGTACAGACAACCTGTCTTCTATCAAGGTTACTTCGGCAGCAGTTGGCAGACCTAGCGGCACTATAGTAGCCGACATTCAGAAAAAAATCAGCGCACTCAATCTACCCACAGGCATCAGCATAGAATATCTGGGCGATGCCAAAAACCAGAAAGATGCATTCGGCAGTCTTGGGCTAGCCATGCTCTTGGGCATTGTATTGGTTTACCTCATCATGGTAGCCCTCTACGAGAGTGTCATACACCCATTTGTAGTGCTATTCTCCATACCTGTAGCCATGATAGGCGCATTGCTAGCACTCGCACTTACCATGGAGTCACTATCTATATTTGCTATAGTTGGCTTGATAATGCTACTTGGTCTGGTTGCTAAAAACGGCATACTTATTGTCGACTTCACCAACCAGCTTCGCGCCGAAGGTTATGCACTCACAGAGGCACTTGTGGAGGCAGGCAAAGAACGCCTACGCCCTATACTTATGACTACCATTGCCATGATAGTAGGTATGCTACCCATTGCACTGGCTCACAGTGCAGGTGCCGAGGTGAAAAATGGCATGGCATGGGTCATAATAGGAGGGCTCACTAGCTCGTTATTACTTACTCTGGTACTAGTGCCAGCCATGTATATGATACTCGAAAAAGCACGCATGGGCGTTTCTAGATTATTGAGTAAAAACAAAAAATCTTCTACTGCCGAAATGGTAACTACACAACTTTAAAAAACACACAATAGCATGTACCAGAAACTCTTATTATGTAGCATAGCTGCCTGCACCTATTGCAGCAGCTATGCCCAGCCCAAAATCGGCTCGTCTTTTCCACCAATCGCCCTATACAATGCACAAGGCAATACTGAATCTATACCAGAGTTGGGGAAAAAAGTAGTAGCCATATTTTATACCGATCCCGATGCCAAAGATGTCATCAATCCCATATCCGACGCTATTAAACAAAAGCACTACCCGACCACACAATATCTGGGCATGGGTGTGGTAAACTGTAAAGACACTTGGATGCCCAACAGTGCTATAAAAGCTGGTGTGCGTCAGAAGATAAAAAACGAACCTCAATCCGTCATCCTACTCGACCCCGACTACACACTACCTAAAGCACTAGACCTACCAAGCTGCAACAATGCTTGCCATATCATCATCACCAATCGAAAGGGACATATTGTAGGCTCCTACAACATTACCTCACAAGACCAATGCAAAAAAGAAATGACCAGCATACTGCAAACAATTGAAAATGCAATAGCTGACAAATAACAATTCAGCTACTGACCAAAAGCAGTTCGTACACTACTTACAAACGTCACCTTTGCAAAAACTAAAAACATCATGCAACGTTTAACCAACAAATCAGCCATAGTAACAGGCGCAGCTTCTGGCCTCGGTTTAGCCATCACCAACCTCTTTCTGGAACATGGTGCAAGGGTTTTAGCCACAGACTACAATGCCGAAAAACTAGCCGCTTTAGCCGCTAAGCACGCAGGCAACAACAACCTGCATACACTAGTGGCAGATGTAGCCAATGCCGAGCACACTGCGCTTACTATATCCACCGCATTAGCAGCATTTGGCAGCATCAGCATCTTGGTCAACAATGCTGGCGTTATGGACGACTTTAGCCCAGTAGGCTCCCTAACCGACGAACTCTGGCAACGGGTCATGTCTATCAATGTAGATGGCCCTATGCGCCTCATGAGAGCAGTCATACCTACCATGCTGGCAGCACATGCAGGCTCCATCATCAATATAGCCTCCATAGGTGGGCTAAATGGTGCACGCGCTGGTGCCGCATATACTACTAGCAAGCATGCACTCATTGGCCTATCCAAAAACACTGGCTATCTATATGCCAAAGATGGTATTCGCTGCAATGCCATAGCAGCAGGCGCTATGGATACAGACATAGCCTCCACTATCGATTTTGCACACCTGCCTGAGCCGCAAATGTTCAACGAACGTATTGCTCCTGGCATGGCGCTCAACCCACGTTCTTCCAACCCTCTAGAAGTAGCGCAATTAGCCCTATTCCTGGCATCAGACGAAGCCTCTTTTGTAAATGGAGCCACACTCACAGCCGACGGTGGCTGGACAGCCTATTAACACAAACTGTCCTCATTTACTATTAATCAATCATAGTGCAGTAGCCCACAAATTATTTATCGCTACTGCACTATTTTTTGTCACCTACGGTCAGCTATACCCCAATAAAGAATAAAATTTCTCTACCCACGCGTCACACTGTGCTCTATAGCGCATCACTGGCTGCTCCACATATTCCCTTATCAATATACCCCCTATCAAAAAACCACTCAACACAAAAAACACCTCCACCCCTAGCACACCCAGCACATCTGCATGGCGTAGCACAGCACCTATCGCACTGCCTATCACTGGCTTTTGCGCCAGTGGCCCCAGTATACCTGCCGAATGCGAAAACACTACTGTTAGTATCGCAAATGCCCTTACCGCATCTAGACCTATTTTCCTTTCCCGCTTTATAAATCCTTATTTATCGTCAGTGATAAGAAGAACATTCCACTTCACACGTGCACCCCCATAAAAACTATTCTCTTTGCCTTAACAAATTTGTTACTATCTTCATTTTAGTTTAGTCAGCGTTTTTATCTTTCCATTTTGCCTAGCGAGTTTTTTGGAGGTCACATCGCATTACTCCAAAAAATTAGTTAAGTATGATCATTACCATCTTTTTTATTGCCGTTTGGTATCTCTCATTGTTTTCCCAAACCTTTCTTCAACACCGCTATGCCGCACATGGCGCATTCACCATGAGCAAAGGCTGGGAGCGCTTCTTCTTCATTATAGCATACATCACACAAGGCTCTTCTTATATGAGCCCTAAGACCTATGCCATCATGCACAGGCTCCATCACGCTCATACCGATACCGAACTCGACCCACACTCACCATCCTATTCCGCCAACATCTTCTCTATGATGTGGCGCACACGTGGCTTCTACCAAGACATACAACACAACAGAAAAACCATAGACCCCAAATACCTCAAAAACCTACCCGAGTGGGACTCTTTCGACAAGTTTGCCAACACTGGCTTCTCTCGCCTGCTATGGGTGGCTCTATACGTGCTCTTCTTCATTCAGTTTGCTACCAGCCCATGGCAATACCTGCTCCTACCCATTATAGTATCTATGGGGGCATTTCACGGCGCTGTTATCAATTGGTTTGCACACAAGTATGGCTACATCAACTTCCGCATGCGAAACACCTCTATGAATCTCTTTTTTATAGACATACTCATGCTCGGCGAGGCATACCACAACAATCACCACAAGTATCCATCTTCTATCAACTTCGGCCGTCGCTGGTTCGAGATAGACCCCATTTACTACGTCATTAGGCTCTTTCATCGCCTCGGCATCATCACCATTGCTGCACAGCCCGTCACAGCGGCTACGCCACACCATCACCATCATTAAATACAAACAACACATAAATCATGAGCCAATCTATAGCAGTTACTTATCCTTCGGATAGTCTTACAGACGTAAACGTCAGTTATACACTCGACACACAAGACAACATCCACACCATCACCTGTCACATTCTGGGTCGCAGCTACCCAGCATGGCTCCAGCTTCGCAAGTTCTCCATGTCATCTATTTGCAGCCTCGGCATATACAGCCCGCTATACAACGACAATAACAACAGCAAAAACCACGACACAGCCTTTTTTATAGACCTTGTCTACACCACCATCATGAACCGCGAATCACTCAAACTATAAGTACCATGGCGCTGGCAACAGCAGAGTCATATACATCACAAACGCCACGGCAAGCGCCGTGGCGTGCTTTTTTCACGCTGCTAGGGGTTGCTACCTCATAGGTAGCATATCAAGTATGCTTAGGCAGGTTGCAGCTCTTGGTGTGCCCTCCGCACCGATGTGCCAATAGGCGTAGGCATACCATCATCATCTATGCGCACAAACGTCATATTTGTGATGCACACCACCACCTCGTCAGCACTATACAAGTTATACTTGCGCACCTCTATCTTTATAGTGATGCTCGTTCTGCCCAGGTCCACCACCTCTCCATATATCCTGATGTGGTTACCCATCTTCACTGGCTTTTTAAAGAGCAGCTCCCCTACCCTCAGTGTCACCATATTGGGTGTGTAGCAATACTCTGTGGCATAGGCAGCTCCTGCCTCATCTATCCATTCCATTAGCGTGCCGCCAAACAAGTTGCCATGTATCCCTATGTCGCGGGCCATGCATATTTTCTTACTAATCAGTTTCATTTTCTTTACCCTCATTTTATCTTGTTAGTCAATATTTTTTCGTTCATCTGCTAGCTGCCAGCATCACGCAGCCACCACCTTTTGGGTATATACAAATCGCCCCATAGCCACCCTGCACTGTTTGCCATTAGCCCTTCGCAGCGTCACACTTATCTCCAGCTTATCATCCTTGGCCCATAGCACCCTGCTATCCACACGCACCACATCGCCCCTCAGTGCCTTCGTCATAAAGTTCACCTCATACTTTATAGCCAGCTTCCTATACACTCCCATATCGCCAAAGGCCGCTACCAGGTGCTCATCGCAGCGCGCAGTTATCTCATTCAGTATGCGGCAGGTAGATATCTGCCCTAGCTCATTCGTATCTTCTTTACCCACCGTAAACACCCCTGTCCGTTTGGCACTCACTTGCCCACTAGTTGTTGTCATATAGCTTAATTTTTTTTCGTCGTTATATTGTTTTAAAAGAAAAATGCCCCTTGAGTTCTTCGCTACTCAAAGGGCATTTGTTTTATGCAGTTCAGTTTTCTGTTTCCTACCTACATCGCGCCTTCGAGCATAGCTTTCTCTTGCAGCATGTGTTACATGCCGCCATATGCTTATGGCTCTTATTCGTTGCAGTTACTACCAGTTCTCTGTTGAGCATTGTGTTATCGCTATAGTACTAAAAAAAAATTACCCCCCGATGGTCTGTTATCGGAGGGTAATGAATGTCTTTATGCTTTGCTTTGGCTACTACATGTCATTACCTGCTCCGTTACGGGCATGTTTACAACACATTCTATGTTTATTTGCTTGCATTATGCTGCAATACTAGAATATTTTTCAATTCCCACAAAAATATTTTTCAGTTCCTACACCCGCTTCACCCACATCAGTCGCGTATCCTGCTCATCACTTATCCTAAACGGCACTCTATGCACCCCTATCATATACATCATACTCGCCAGCCTGCTCCTCCCCACAAAAACCTTGCCCAGCCTATAACTCAGGCTATAATGACGCACACCCTTTTTAGTATCTACCACCAGATAAGTATGAGAATAAGCAGGCATTGTCAAGATAATACTCTGACTATACAACTGTGCATTTAGCACCGGCCATCCCTTGGGCAACTCCTTACCACTACGCAGCAAGCGCAGCAACTCATTGGTATCATCATTATAAATCGCCCGCTGCACCCCACTCATCCTTTCGGGCACCACCATACGCTCCAGTTGCAGCTCACAAGCATTACTATAAAAATCGCCCTGCTCCTTCACCAGTTGCGGCTGCTCAGTCAAGTCCACCTTAGGGTCCACCACACCCTCCTCATCCACATGCACAAACAGATACGGATACAAGCTAGACAATACAGGTCTATACTTGGCTTGCAGCTTATACGCTCCCACTGGCACACGCTTCACTATCAGCAGTTGCGTGTAGGTCTCACCAGGGTTCAGGTGCCAGCTTATCTCATACTTATGCTCACTATCCACTACAGGTATGGTCCACCCATCATGCTCCTTGGCTATTGTCCATTTCATCGTTTCCTCGGTCCTGCTCATTAGCACCAGATCATACAAGTGCAACCCTCGTTTGGGATGTCCTGGCACAGCAATACTCACCCTCCTGCCCGATGTATTATGTATCAACAACTCCAGCGCCATACTATCTGGCGAGCAGCACAGCCTAGGCCCCATCCTTAGCTCCAGCCTCAAATCACTAGGCACCATATCCGCATACACCACACCGCCACCCATCAGCAAAGCCAGCAGCACCACCCATATCTTTTTCATACGCATAACCCCACCTTTCCCACCATAGCTTCAATAACTATGCCACAATTCACATCCCTACCCTATACACCAAAAACAAGCGGAGCAATAGGAAAGATATTCCATTGCTCCGCTTGTTAATAATGAGCACTTAGACCAGCTACCCTACTTTCTGTTTAGCGACATTGCAATACCTTCAAAACTCTCTATACAAGCTTTCAATTGCTCCACTATATCCACTGCCAGCACATCGGGGTCGGGCAAATTGTCTAGGTCGGCGAGTGATTTATCTTTTATCCAGCTTATATCTAGGCTAGTTTTATCTCTGGTTATTATCTCATCATAGCCATACTTTCTCCATCTGCCATCAGGATTCTTATCTGCATCATATGTCTCCTTACGTTTGTGTCTGTTATTGGGCTTATAGCAATCTATAAATGCCTGCAAGTCCTCCACTTTTAGCGGGTTCTTTTTTAGGGTATGGTGCACATTCGTTCGGTAGTCATATATCCACACCTCTTTAGTCCATGGCTCTTTTGCCGCAGGTTTAGCGTCAAAGAAGAGCACATTTGCTTTCACTCCATTAGCATAAAATATACCTGTAGGCAGGCGCAATATGGTATGCAACTCTGTGGTCTCCAGTAGTCGCTTACGCACCAGTTCGCCCGCACCACCCTCAAACAGCACATTATCTGGCAGCACCACCGCCGCCTGTCCACTAGTTTTCAGCATGGTGCGTATGTGTTGCAGAAAGTTCAACTGCTTGTTGCTGGTAGTAGCCCAGAAGTCCTGCCGGTTGTAGGTAAGGTCTTCCTTCTCCTGTTCTCCTTCTTCGTTGGTAAAGGTCTGGCTGCTCTTTTTGCCAAAAGGTGGATTAGCCAGTATATAATCAAACCGCTCTCCGTTATCGGCTATAAGCGCATCGGCAGGTGATATGAAGTTTTCGCTGTCTATATCACCAATGTTGTGAAGAAACAGGTTCATGAGTGCCATGCGCCTTGTGCCGGCTACAATCTCATTGCCATAAAAGGTTTTGTATTTCAGGAATTGTTTTTGTTCTTTATCCAGAGTTTGAGCAGCTATGTAATCGAAAGCAGCCAAAAAGAAGCCGCCCGTGCCACAGGCGGGGTCTGCAATGGTGCGCATGGGTTGCGGCTGTATGCAGGCTACCATTGTTTTTATGAGGGCACGAGGGGTGAAATACTGCCCGGCACCGCTCTTGGTATCTTCGGCATTCTTTTCCAGCAGCCCTTCATATATTTCGCCTTTTACATCGGCACCCATCACCGTCCACTGCTCTTTGTTGATCATGTCAATCAACTTGTACAACTTAGCCGGGTCTTGTATTTTATTTTGGCTCTTAGTAAATATCTGACCGAGTATGCCTTTCTGGCTACCTAGCTCACGCAAGAGCGTTACATAATGCACTTCCAGCTCTGCGCCCTTCAATACCGTAAGGCTATCCCAGCTATACTGTGCGGGAATTGGTAGCTTGCGGTTGTAGGGTGGCTTGGCATACTCATCTGCCATCTTCAGGAACAGTAAGTAGGTAAGCTGTTCCAGGTAATCGCCATAGCTCACGCCATCATCGCGAAGGGTGTTGCAGAAAGACCAGACTTTTGATATGATACTGTTAGTTGTAGTGCTCATTGAGTTAAATTAAACCGAGTTCTTTTGAAATATCGGTTGTAAGCTTTGATAATACCCTTTTATGATAGTTTCTTTCAGTAGTGTAATTTCCAAGGACGAAGCGATTTACATCTTCTTCATTCTTAAACAATGTGCCCTGATATTTTAAATACAAGTCATGTAGATATGTTGGAGAATAAACTATTGATTTTTGAATGATTTCATCAACATAGTCTTTGTGCATATTGTATAAATCTTTCAATCTAAATGTTGAAATATTTCTAAATGCAGATTTGATTTTATCATTGTCCCATTTGGAAAGGCTACCCTTTTTGAATTTTATTCGATACGCAGAATGACTACCATTGATGAAATTTATGTTCTTTGGTTTTATTGTAAAAACTAAATCGTCTGAAAACCCTTCCAAATAAGGATGAATGTTTTTATCCAAGCTAAAGTCCTCTTCGTGTTTTAAAGTTTCATTGCATATATAGCAACTTGGAATAAGGTTGAAAAAACTGAGGGCTAAATATGGATATTTAGATTGATGAAAAAAATGGTCGTACTGGAATCTTGTTCCTTTCTTCAAATCTGTTCCTAAAGTAAAAGTGTATGACCTGTTGCAATAAGCACAGACATTTACATTTATTTTTTTCGCCAGTTGGTATGCCTTCCAATTATCATAGCTGGAGTAATAGAAAATTTGCTTGAATTCCTCTTTCCTTGTTTTGGTAATCAATTTGCCATATTTCTTAGTAAATCTTTTTATGAAATTATCTAGCTCTTTGGGCTTAGCTATCAAGATAGAAAACCCACTGGCATCTTTGACTACATTGTTAAGCAGGTATTCATACAATGAATAAATTCTTGGATTGCCTTTGTATTTGTTTTTCCATTTGTTAATCCTTTTTATAACGGTCTGTTTTTTTCCGTCTTTTTTCGTAAGATTATCATAATGAAAATTCAATACCTCTTTTTCATTTTCTAAATGTATCTGTATCATAGCCTAAAGACTTAATTTGCTTTCAATCTTATCTAATCGTTCATGAATTTCTAAATTAAATCGGTCATTATACAATTGCATCAGTTTATGTTTTAATATTGGTTCGCCGATTTGATGAATTATATTTCTTATTTCTTCTCGCCTTTCTTTTGAAGGCGTAGCTCCTTTTGTTAGTTCCGTTATTATTTCATTTATTTTCAGTGAAGCAAAATCACCTATCAAACCATCTTTAATAAAAAAGGAATCTGACAATAGTGTGTAAATATTCGCCGCAAATGTTTCCCTCTGGTCGTTTAAGCTATCTTTTACAATTGATTTGCTTTCTTTTGATCCATATATTCCTGTATACAACACATTTCTCTCTAAAAATACCGTGTTGTCGTTTGGTAGATCAGATGCTGGAATCGGAGAATTTGTTGTAAGAACTATTTGAATATTTCTCTTTACACCGTTTCTGGTTTTAGCAAACAATCTTGGTAAAAAGTTTAATAGTATGTTGACAAATCTTTTTTGCCAAGAAGGATGTAAATAAACATCACCTTCGTCAATCAGAATAATAACATTCTTATTTAGTTCGTTTATTTGTTCTTCATTTGATAATGAATGGAAACGAGAATAAATATTGAGTAGTGCATTTTCGCCACTACTAAGCCCACGCCATGCAAAATTTAAGTAGGGCTTAAGTCTATAAGAATTTCTGTATGAATTGTATAATTTTTCAAAATCTGGACCGGTTTTATCATTAATGGCCCACGCGAGGCTTACTTGATTTTCTCCTGACGTAGAATTTGTTGAAGAAATTAAATCAGGTAGACTATTGATGAAGTCAAGGGCTCCTTCTATCCAGATATAATGAGAGCCATCAAGTTTAACTGAAAATAAATCAGATTGTACTTTCAGATGTTCTAGTACTGCCAAAGCAATCGATCTAATGCCTTTATTTTTTTTGATCAATTCTGTATCTATTTCAAATTTGCCAGAAGACGTTGTACTTCGGTATGAAGTTGCTAATTCCAACAGGAGATTCATTAGACAACTGCTCGTGAACAAATCAATAAAATAGTCTTTCTTTTTTGACTTACTTAATAACGCTTCAAGCTCAATAGATAAAATTCTAAAATCATTTAGGAATCCATATTCATCAATTATTTTCTTATATATTTCGGGATATCCTGAATCGAAATTAATTGATCTCTTTATACTCAAATATATATTGCGAGGCAGTTCAAACGGAATATACTCCTTGTGTTTGTATCTATTAATGAAAGCAATTTGTCTTTCTTTCTCTTCGAATTGGTGTATGTCAATAGGGTTGCTAACTTCCCTATTGATTCTGCCATTTTCGACATTTTTAACAAAATCATTTCTTACTAGAAAGTTTGTGGAAATGTCACATGTGCCTTTTACTTGTATGTCATTTTCGAAAGAGGCATCGTAGATATTCGAAAAATAGATAAAGTCTGTATCTCTGAAAGCATCTATTTTTGGCAGAATTTGATTTTCATACTCCTTTCCATTGCTCAGTTTTAATTTTTCAATCTTAGTGGATAGTTTTTCAATCGATATAGAAAGCCCCGAGAGATTATGCTTTTTGATTGCGATATCCGACATATGGTACACCATAATATTCCCGGCATTTGCCAAAACTAATATCAAGTGATGTTGTAAACCGCCTTGACCTTCTGCGAGTGATTGGCTAATTGTCTTCAATAGCGACGTTTTGCCAGTTCCGTTTTCGCCAATAACCGAAGTAACATTCAGGACATCTGCGAATTTATCCGATGGTTTATTTATTGAAAAGAAGTTTTCAACGTAAAACGGATTTTTTGAGGCAATAAACTCACGGTCTTTCTCATTATAGTGAAACCTAAATTTTCCGCCGAAATTTATATCTTGGTTACCGAAAGGTAAAATGTCTGATTTAAAGTACAAATATAATATCTCCATTTGAGAGTGTTTGTTGTGTTAATAAGTATTTAGTTTTCCTTCAAATGCTTGCTTCAATATACTTTGCCTTAGCGCCTCTGCTTCTTTTAGCCCATTGGTTATTGTTTCTTCTATGTTATCGCAAACGCTTAAGCGGCTTTCGATTTCCTGAACGACTTTCTCTTGTTCGTCAATTGAGCAGATTGGCAAGGGATATTCTTTGAGTTTTGTTCCGTTTATGTTAGACTGATTAACACCAAAACTTCTAACGGTGTTCCCATGCGCCTTGGCGGTTTGAGAATTCAAAAAGTAAGTCAGATAATCTGCGTTTATGAGGCTGTCTATTCTATTTATCCGAATCAAATACCCTGCAAATATTGCTGGTCTTTCACCTTTGTATATAGCAGTCTTGCCTACGAGTTCGGCACTATTAGTCCTATTGAAAAGCACATCGTTTTTTTTGAGACGATACTTTTTAATTTCAGCTTCGTCATCAGTGTATACCAAATCACTCCAGTCAAATCTGCCGTTTTGAATATTACCCATTCTTAATACAGGAATACTGCCTGCTTCTTTTGATTTAGCAGCAGACCCATATTCAACACCCGTACAAACCTCCCCAATAGTCCCAATCCTCCATCCTTCCGGCAACTCCCCATCTTTCACGTTTGCGTTAGTGAGCCTGCCCTCAAAAGCCCATTTTAATACCGCCTGCCGATACACTTTTAGCTGCTGCTGTAGCTTCTTAAGCCCCTCTACTCCGTTATCCAGTTTACTGAAAAGTTCTTCGAGTTTTGAGACGATCGTTACTTGTTCTTTTATTGGAGCTAACGTTATGTCAACATTTTTAAGTTTGGCTTGGTTTATAGACGACTGATTAACCGATTTCTGTGCAATGGATATAAAAACGCCTCTCGCACGTAGATACTTTAATTGATAATTCAGAAAATCAGCATTAACCGACGTATTCGGCCTTAATAATAATAGATTGATGCCGTGGATAATCGGAGGAAATTTGGCTTGTTTATAAAGAGCCGTTTTGCCCAAGTGTATATCCGAATTGATGTGACTGAATAAAATGTCATTATCAATCAACCTATACTTCTCAATAAAATCTTCGCTATTTTCTTCGATATATTTTACCCTGCTAAAATCAAATTGACCGTTCCATATTGTTTCAATTCTGGATATAGGCAACCCTATTTTATCATCGTATTGTTTTGCTGAACTTCCATTTGTCATTTTATCGCAAACATCACCTAGCTTAACAATGTTCCAACTACTAAAGAGGCTTTTATTATCTTTCATTATGCAGCTAATTCTTCGTTTAGTTCATTAATAATATCTTCCATTCCTTCGCCAAAGATTTGCCACATTTTGCCCCTGCCACCTACGGCATCAAACGGAGTGTAATCTAAGTCTTCGGCATCGATATGTATGCTGTTGGCTACATGGTCTTTTATCATGCGCAGCCACTGCATTTGTTCTTCTGTAAACTTTAGCGGGCCGGCTTGCTTTTTAAATAGCCATTGTTTAAAGTTGTTATCTACAGTTTTGTCGTAGCTGGCAAGGGTAGCATCTATGCCGCATACATGCCTTATGAGCGATACCAGTGCTATCAGTTCATTCTTGGGGGTGCCGCTGGTGGTGGCGGTCAGTTCGTAAGCTCGCCATATATGCATGGGTGCCAGCAGTGGCTTGTCGGCTTTTAGCAGTTCCAGCACTTCTTTTATCATCTGGTAAGTAAGCTCTCGCCTGCGGTAGGGCTGGTTGTAATATATTTGCAGTGCTGTTATCTCGTCCTTATGCGCTTCCATCCACTGCCCGAAGTCCTGCACCAGTAGCGCTGCTTGCTCCTTATTGTCTTTGTCCCAGCCAGCACTGAGTATGCTATCTTGGTTAATGTGGTCTATTATTTGGCTGTGGCTTTTGCGCACCTGTTCTATATATACATTGAGCTCCCCAGTAAATGTGCTTGCTGCCTGCTCTATGATAGCATTGTGCCTTGCCTCATATGCTGCTTGTTTATCCGCAGGGCTGGCATTAGGCATTGCAATATCTGTTTGTTGCCGCATTTGCTCCATGGTGTCTGGGTCATAGGCATTCAGCAGTTCACCCACTACCTGTGGTAGTGTTTTGCCATTAGCCTTCTCGGCAAAGGTTTGCTGCTCTTTAGGTGTCAGTTGCTTATTCAGCCGTGCCAGTCTGTTTGCCAGTGTTGTGTATAGGTCTTCATCTCTGGCACCCACTGCCACTGCACCTAGCAGGTCTTTTAGTGCCACCCCAGGCTTTTTCTCTAGCGGTCGGCTATCCGTTTTCAAGCTCTTTGTCACCCCCACAGCATCTACTATCACAAAATGGTCTTTGGTATATCGGGCCGTTTTAGACACCTTGTGCAGGTCATCTATACTCAGCGTGCGTGTACCTCGCCCTTTCATTTGTTCAAAGTAATTACGGCTCTTCACATCCCGCATAAACAGCAGGCATTCCAGTGGCTTCACATCAGTTCCTGTTGCTATCATATCCACCGTCACCGCTATTCGGGGGCTGTAGTCATTCCTAAACTGTGCCAGCACCGATTTGGGGTCTTCCTCTGCCCTATAGGTTATCTTCTTACAAAACCTATTCTCCTCCGCAAATTCCTCCCGCACTATATTAATGATATCATCTGCATGACTGTCAGTCTTGGCAAATATGAGTGTCTTAGGCACTTCAAACGTACCGTCATCATTATACCTGTCGGGAAACATGCCGGGCAGGTTGTCTTTAAAGCTGCGTATTACGGTGCGTATCTGGCTTGGGTTTACTATATCATCATCCAGCCGTTTGGCACTGTAGGCCACATCCTCATCTAGCTGCTCCCAAAACTTTCGTCTCGTCAGCCGTTCTCGCTTATCTATATACTCACCAAATTTTATCTCGGCTCCATTCTTTGTTATTTCTGTCTCTATAGTAAACACATGATAGGGCACTAGCACCCCATCTATCACCGCCTTTTCAAACCCATAATCGCTTACTACGTTTTGATTAAAAAAACCAAATGTGCGATTGTCTGGTGTGGCTGTTAGTCCTGTCAAAAAACTATCAAAGTATTCTAGCACCTGCTTCCACAGATTATAGATGCTGCGGTGACACTCATCTATCACCACAAAGTCAAAAAAAGCTATTGGCAACTTAGGGTTATAGGCTATCGGTGGCACCTCTCTAGGCTGCCATTGCTCATTAGGGTTCCTTTCTTCTGCACTATCATCCAGCTCGTCACCTTTTAGCACCGAGTAGAGGCGTTGTATCGTACTTATATACACTTGGTTATCCGTAGGTATAAAGCTACTCTTCAACCTATGTACACCATACAGCTCAGTAAACTTGCGGTTATCATCATTGGGCAGATAAGCATTAAACTCCTGTTCTGCTTGCTCTCCTAGATTTTTGGTATCTACTAAAAACAATATGCGTTTAGCTCCCGCATATTTCAGCAGGCGATATATAAATGTAATCGCCGTAAATGTCTTTCCCGACCCTGTTGCCATTTGTATCAATGCACGAGGTCTATTTTCTTTAAACGATTGTTCCAGCTGGTTTATAGCCAACACCTGGCAGTCCCTCAATCCTGTAGTAGGTAGTTCAGGCATACTTAGCAAACTAGTCCTTAAAGAGGCTCCTTTTCTCAGCCATTCCTTAAAAACCTCTGGTGTGTGAAAACTAAACACCTGCCTTGCTCTTGGTTTAGGGTCTCTGTAATCCGTAAAACGGGTCACATCTCCAGTACTTTCATATACAAATGGCAGAGGGTCGTTATTTAAGTATTTTAGTTTGCTAGTAGCATACTCTAAGCTTTGATCCTCTACAGTAGTCAGCTGTATTCCCTTATTTTTCTCCTTCGCCTCTATAATGCCTACTGGCTTTTTATCCACAAAAAGCACATAATCAGCAGGCCCTGTCGATGTTTGGTATTCTCGCACAGCCACACCTATACCAGCCGCCAAATTTATGTTGGCCTTTCCCTGCACCAGCCAGCCACAGGCAGCCAACTGCCTGTCTATCTCATCTCTGGCTGTTTGTTCGGGATTTTGGTTGCTCATCATTTTTCACAATCAGGTGTCATGCAATAACGCTTATTTCAAAAGTAACAAATTAGCCCATAACAAAGTAGCTTAATGATTATTTTTTAGTTTTGTTCTCTTCTTCCCCAACATACACACACGCTCCACCCACCCGCTACCCCATAGCCAAAATCAATATCATCGTATCAATCCCTTTACTACATTTGTAATTCTGTTACCCTACTCAGGGTCGCTTTCCCCCACACCACTTCATCAGTATATTGCTGGCCACCCACCCTGGCTATTCATCACCCATATTTCCACTATCACTTAAAATACAATCTAAAACCAACCCACTATGCCCTCAACACACCCCCTAACCACCCTAGCAAAAAGTGCGCAATTTTGCACATATACAACACAAAAATCACATACACTATACACTCATTATCAGTCACTTACACCCCAAAATTGCCCACCACCTCAAAAAATAAAAAATGCGCAAAAACACACCATTCATCAGCGCCACTTTTTCAGCTCCTTATTCACTATTGCGGCACTACTCTTATTATCCATTGCTACCACCATTACATCTTGCAGTCAGCCCCCTCAGCCACTTGTAGTAGGCTTCTACAACTGCGAAAACCTATTCGATACATCCATCAGCTCCCCTTCAGATACCGACTTTGTAGCTGGCGGTCCTCACAACAATAACACATATATCTATACACACCGCCTTCGCCAAATTGCTACTGCCATATCATCCATTCACCCACCCCACGGCCCCACCCTACTCGGCCTCGCCGAAGTTGAAAATATCACTGTGCTAAAAGACCTCATAGCACAGCCACACATCAGGCGTCCCTACAAAGGGCTCCTATCACATGGTAGCGATAAGCGCGGCATACAAGTTGGGCTCCTATACGATAGCACTATTTTCAAAGTCATACAGGTCCGGTCAGTAACTATACCTATCAATGGCTCCACCAGAGACATACTACACGTCACTGGCCTCATAAAATCCGACACTATACACATACTTGTCAATCATTGGCCATCTCGCACTGGCAACGATAGCCTGAATGAAAACCGCAGACTTACAGCAGCATACACCTGCCAATCAATATTAGAAAGTATAACCACTAAAAATCCCAATGCACTCATCATCACCATGGGCGACTTCAACGACAACCCCACCGACAGTAGTATTTCTATACTTACCCACCCCTCCACTCACCAGCTGGCCTTATATAATCCATTCACTACCAGCTACCATCAAAACAAAGGCACCATCATGCACAGCCACCGCTGGCACCTCTTCGATCAAATCTTACTTTCACAATCATGGACATCACTATGCAACAATACACTACCCTACGGCAATATAATCAACTGCCCGTTCCTTCATAAAAAACAGGATACTACAGCTGCACCACACAAAGCTTGGCTCGGCAGCTATTATACACACGGCCACTCTGATCACTTACCAGTAAGTGTCACATTAAACTACAATACCCAATGAAAACAAAATCTACTTCACTAAACCCGCTCCAATATCACAGCATAGCCCTGTCCAAGACCAATACACATAGTAGCCAGCGCATATTTCTTTTGTTGCTTTTGCAATTCTAGTGCTGCTGAATATACTATCCTTGCCCCAGTCATTCCCAATGGATGACCAAGTGCAATAGCTCCACCATTAGGGTTCACTCTTATATCATCATCTGCCAAACCAAGTTGGCGCGTACATGCCAAACTTTGTGCAGCAAAAGCCTCATTAATTTCTATGATATCAATATCCTCAAGTTTCAAACCTGCTTTCGCTAGAGCCTTATTAGTTGCACCTACTGGACCTATACCCATTATCCTGGGCTCCACACCTACCACTGCCGAGCTAACTATTCTAGCTTTAGGCGTCACTCCATATTGTGCCACTGCCCCACCAGATAATATATACAATACTGCTGCCCCATCATTCAGGCCAGAAGCATTACCAGCAGTTACTGTGCCGTCTTTTTTAAATGCCGGCTTCAATGTTGCTAGCTTTTCTACCGTAGAACCTGGTTTTATAAATTCATCTTGCGACACCATTATAGCATCACCTTTCTTTTGCGGAATTGGTACTGGTGCAATTTCCTCTACAAATCTGCCTGCTTTTTGTGCCGTTGCAGCTTTCATTTGCGACCTATATGCAAACAAATCTTGGTCTTCTCTGCTAATGTTATACATCTCTGCCAAATTTTCAGCAGTTATACCCATTGGGTCAGTACCATACAATTTGTGCATTTGTGGATTTATGAATCTCCAACCAAAACTGCTATCATACATCTGTGCATCACCACCAAAAGCTGAAGATGTTTTAGATATTACCCAGGGGCTTCGCGTCATGTGCTCCATACCACCTGCCATAAAGACATCGCCGTCTCCGGCTTTTATAGCCCTAGCAGCAGCAATTACTGCCGACATACCAGAAGCGCAAAGTCTATTAATTGTTTCACCTGGCACACTCCATGGCAAACCAGCCAGTAGTAGGGCCATTCTTGCTACATTCCTATTATCCTCTCCCGCCTGATTATGACAACCTATAATTACATCATCTATAGCATCTAGAGGTATATTTGTGTTTCTGGCACCAAGTTCTTTTAATACATGAGCAGCTAAGTCATCGGCCCTTATGCCAGCCAAAACACCTTTTATATTACCAATTGGGGTGCGCACACCATCTACTATATATGCCTCTTTCATTATTGCTCAATTTGCTTTAGAGAACAAATGTAAGGGTAATTTCACCTCAACAAAACTGAAACACTATCCCTCCAGATGAATAGAAATAACAATAGTCCTCGTACTCAGCTGATCTATGGCATTGGTAAGCTGCAAAGATCTATCTCTAAAAAGTTGATTAGACAAACCTTGGCTGACCTTTATTTCTGGCGAAAAAATAAAGTTAGGGTTAAAGAACTCAAATCCAAATCCAAATTCATAACCAAAATCAGTAGGACTTATCTTAATAAATTCATCCGTTCTTCTAGACCTAGCGTTAGCTGCCAAATCATAATCAAATTTACCCCCTAACAAACCATAAAAACGAAAATTCTTGATTCTATCGCTTTTGAATTTTAATTGAAACGGCAAGTGCATGTAAATAGATTCTATTGTTCTATCCGCTACACTATCTTTAGGGAAGCCATACTCATATTGCAATCGTTTTTCAGAGAATGCTAATGATGGTACAAATCTGAAGTCAATAAAGTTGGTTAATTTAAGATTGCCCATCAAACCAAGATTAAATCCAGGTTGCCAAAGAGGCTGAATTCGTTTGAAAGTATCAGTACTTGCAAATGTTGAAGAATAGCTGATTCTGTGTACAGAATAATTGAGCCCAAAAGTGATTCCAAAATAATATAGCTTATCATCATGGTCAGCCATGTTCAACAATGGTCTTTGTGCCATTGTAGAATATCCCGAAAAGATACAAGCGTATAAGAGTAAATACTTTTTGAACAAAACGAAAAATATTGGAACGTAATGATAACGTTTGGGCACGAAGATACAGTATGTGTCGTATACTGAAACAGTATTTAAAGAAGGATTAGCAACAAATAGTTACTTCAAATCGCACAAAAGCAGCTAACTCTATATATTTTTCAACGTTATCGATAATCTTTCAACAAAGATTTAATATTTTAGCGTGTCAAAAGCAAACTTTCGATGCCCATACGCAACATATTTATATCCGCATTTCTTACTTTAGCTATTTTCACTGCTATAGCATATACTTCCTGCAAAAAGGACAAGTGCGAAAACGTCATATGTCTAAATCTGGGTGCTTGTGATGAAGGTTCGTGCGTCTGTCCAATTGGCTATGAAGGTGATCGTTGTGAAATCTTATCTCGGGATAAATTCATATTTACTTACAATGGCCATGACACTTGTAATATAGACACAACTAAAACCTTTGAATCTTATCCTATTTATTTTAGAGCAGTTTTAAATAATCCTCGTCAAATGATGATGAAAAACTTCCTAAATGACATGGATGATAGTGCGATTTGCACAGTTATGGGCATAGATACTTTTGTATTTAATGGGGCTAATAATAGTACCACCTATGTAGGCACAGGAAAATGGAGTAATGACTCTTTGTGGCTTGTTTATCGTGTAGAAAGAGATACAACCTCATACGATTGTAAGTTCTTTGGCCAAGGATTGCGCTAAAGACCTAACTGATAAAACCTCAGATAATTTTTGATTATTACGGCATTGGCTACTCGCCATTGCCGTTTTGTATATTTGCATCCTAATAAGATAAAGGTATGTATCCAGAACAATTAGTAGCTCCTATGAAGGCAGAGCTTACCACTCAAGGATTTAAAGAACTTCTTACAGCAGCAGAAGTAGATAATACATTAAAAGCAACAGGCACTACATTATTGGTTATCAACAGTGTTTGTGGATGCTCTGCTGGAACAGCAAGACCAGGAGTATTGATGGCAGTTAAAAACTCATCTAAATTACCAAATCAACTCACAACTAGTTTTGCGGGCTTTGATATAGATGCAGTAAAACAAGCTAGAACTTATTTATTACCATACCCTCCTTCATCGCCTGCTATAGCTCTATTGAAAGATGGAAAAGTAGTGCACATGATCGAACGTCACAACATTGAAGGACGTTCAGCACAAATGATAGCAGCCAACCTATTGCAAGCATTTGAAACCTACTGTTAATAACTTTACTTTTCTTCAGACCGTATGAACAAAAAAGCGAGATTCCTCGCTTTTTTTATTTGTATGAGCTCTACTAAAACTTAACTTAGCCACGCAAAAAACAGTCACTATAAAAAATGACACCACAGAAAATAATAATGGGCGCTAATGGCCGACTTGAAGTACCTAACAACCCTATCATACCCTTTATAGAAGGTGATGGTATTGGGCCTGATGTATGGCGAGCTAGCCGTTTAGTAATAGACGACGCAGTAGAGCATGTTTATGCTGGTTCAAGGAAGATTGAGTGGAAAGAAATGCTTGCAGGTGAAAAGGCGTTTAACCTTACTGGAGAATGGTTGCCAGCTGATACACTAAGTACTGCGCGTGAATACCTTATTTCTATAAAAGGCCCACTTACTACACCCGTGGGAGGGGGTATAAGGTCACTTAATGTAGCTATGCGTCAAGAGCTAGACTTGTATGTATGCTTAAGACCTATAAAATGGTACACAGGAGTACCCTCTCCAGTTGTTCATCCTGAAAATGTAAATCTTACAATATTCAGAGAAAATACAGAAGATATTTATGCTGGTATAGAATTCAGTGAGGGTAGTGAAGAAGTAAAAAAGTTGATTTCTTTTTTGAATAATGAATTGGGAGTTGGGAGGAAAATACGATTCCCTGAGTCTTCTGCTCTCGGAATAAAACCAGTTTCTAAAGACGGGTCTGAGCGGCTTATTCGATCCGCAATTCAATATGCAGTTGATAATAATTTGCCCTCTGTCGCAATCGTACACAAGGGTAATATTATGAAATTCACTGAAGGGGGTTTCAAAATTTGGGGATACGAACTGGCAGAAAGAGAATATGGCGATAAAGTTTTCACTTGGAATAGCTGGGAAAAAATCAAAAAAGAAAAAGGCGAACAAGTTGCCAATGATGCAATGATGGCTGCTCAAGCTTCAGGTAAGGTTATTATTAAAGATGTAATAGCTGATAATTTTCTACAACAATTATTATTAGCACCTCAAGAATACTCGGTAGTAGCTACTTTAAACTTAAATGGGGATTATATTTCTGATGCTGCTGCTGCAGCTGTAGGAGGCATTGGCATTTCACCAGGCGCCAATATAAACTACCTAACAGGACATGCTGTTTTTGAAGCAACTCATGGCACAGCCCCACGTTTTGCCAATACAAATACTATGAATCCATCGTCATTATTACTAAGTGGTGTAATGATGCTAGAATATATTGGCTGGACCGAAGCTGCAAAGCATATTGAAGCTGCAATTTCAAAAACAATATTGAGTAAAAAAGTTACCATAGACTTTTATAATCTGATGGAAGGAGCGATGCTTTTGAAAACTAGTGAGTTTGCAGAAGAGATAATTAAAAACGGGAAAAAGGTGTAAAAAATAGTTATCAATCATGTTACAAAATAACCAAGACTCATAATTTTGAATTTGGGTTATTTCATTTTACTACTAGTTGATTTAACTAACCCATTTTGCCTTTACATTTGTGTCTTATCTTCTTTAATGATGAATACCCCAAACTCATTTGCGTCGTATTTTGACCACACCCTGTTAAAGCAAACAACTACAGCTTCAGAGGTTGATAAAATTTGTGTCGAAGCATCTATATCTGGATTTGCATCTGTGTGCATACCTCCCAAATATGTGATAGGTGCGCATAAGCTTCTAGATGGTTCAAGAGTAAAAGTAGCAACTGTTATCGGCTTCCCTTTGGGTTACGGCGGCAAAGATGTCAAAGCAATGGAAATACAAGAAGCCATAGATATGGGCGCTGATGAGTTGGATATGGTTATAGATCTATGTGCTTTAAAGAGCGGCGACTGGTCTCAGCTTGAAAGAGAAATTGAAACATGTTTGAAACCTGCATCAAAAGCAGGCAAAGTTTTGAAAGTGATAGTAGAGAGCGGGATGCTAACTGATACCGAATTAATAACATGTTGTCAACTGTATGGCAAATATGACATAGATTTCATGAAAACCTCTACTGGTTTTTCAGGTATTGGCGCCACGGTGCATGCAGTAAAAATAATGAGAGAACACTTACCTCATAGAATCCAAATTAAAGCATCTGGCGGCATCTCCACTTACACTTTTGCAAAGCAATTGATAGATGCTGGTGCGACAAGACTAGGGTGTAGTCAGAGCATTAAAATAATGAAAGAATATAAGGAGGCTAACCATTTATAGTGTATTCAACTAGCACATTATTTCGATAATGGGTTTACTTAAAAAGCATCATCAGCCTCAATTCTCTTAAGTACTATTACAAAGGCTAGATATTTTTGCTGCTATGAAACAGTAAAGTACTTCACTATATGATGACCAATTAGTTAAAAAAAATAACGCTGGATGTTCTATAATCCAGCGTTATTTTAATATTCTAAGTCAGACAAAGAAAAATAAAACAAAAACAAAATTAGGGCTTTAAATACAACTTGCTTTTGGCAATACCCATTTTGTGAAACCAATGTGTCATAGAGACTCTTAGTACCCCCCTACCATATTTCATACTACGTTTGAAATTGATACTTGACGCTTCTTCAAAATACTTAGTTGGACAAGTTACTTCTGCAATCTCAAAGCCGTTCATAAAAATTTGAGAAATCATTTCATTGTCAAAAACAAAATCATCACTATTATGTGAAAAGTTAATAGATCTAATAACATCGGCACTAAATGCACGGTAACCAGTGTGATACTCACTCAACTTTTGTCCAATCATTATGTTTTCAAAAAGCGTAAGACATCTGTTAAAGATATACTTGTACATTGGCATACCACCTTTAAGCGCACCTTTACCCAATATACGTGAAGCCAACACAACAGGATATACATCCATTGCAATAATGCTTGACATAGCATGAATTAACTTTGGAGTATACTGATAATCTGGATGCAGCATTATTACAATATCAGCACCTAACTCCAGAGCCTTCTTGTAACAGCTTTTCTGATTGCCACCGTAGCCCTTATTTACCTCGTGTTTAATAATATGCTTGATTCCTAATCTCTTTCCTTCACCTACAGTATCATCTCTACTATTGTCGTCAACGAGTACTACGTCATCAACAATATCAAAAGGAATTTCCTTGTATGTTCGTTCCAAAGTTAGGGCTGCATTATAAGCAGGGAGTACGATTACTATTTTCTTACCGTTAAGCATATCTGGCGGCAAAAGTAATATTTATGGTCAATTATTCAGAGTAATCTATCTAATAACAGTCAATTTGCCAGATTTGGTTTTAAATCCTGCTGAATCCAGTACCAGATAGAAGTAGCTACCTATTGGCAAATCTGCAATTGTCAAAACACCATTCTGTGGAACATCTTTAGTCATGACTACCCTACCTGAAAGGTCTGTAAATTTAATGCTTGCATTTTCGAGCAAGCCGCTAATAATAATTTGATTATTAGCGGGATTGGGAGTAACAACTATATCCTCTTTGAATACTGAATTTACAACAACAGGGTTAGTTACCCCAGTCATACTTACGTCATCTACATACATAGTGCTACTATCCAATGCATTTGCACCACTACTTGCAAAAATGACTCTCACTTTGGTAATAGGAACATCATCTACAGTATAATTTACATTGGCTGTGACCTGATAATATGTAGAAGATGGCGCAACTGATGCAAAACCTACTCCAACAACTGAGTCAACCCCACCTATATCAGCAATTGCCTGAACTGTTACAGCTCCAGAATCATCACCACCCATCATACCTGTTGCTGTGTCTATGCCAGGCGAGTAAGCAACCCATGCACTTACACTAGTCACTTTATAAGTTACAGGCGTTCCCCCATTAAATGAAATTGCACTCATAGGATCAGCTCCACCAATAATTGCAAATACATTGACACTAACACTAGCATCAGAGAGTAGACCAGGAAAAAAACCAAGTGTATCCTGCTTGCGGGTCATTAACTTAGCAGCAGATGAACCTCCATGTATGAATGTAGACTCTTGTGACACCTGTGCATTCCAATCGGAACCTGCACCTATCAATGACCCAAAAGATTGTCCCAACGCTATAATTAAAGAATCGAAACCATACCAACTATTAGGAGCTTTGACCGTTATAGAAGGTGATGTGCCAGAGGTACGAGTACGCCAAGCTTCCATACCTGCATTAGGAAATGTTTGTGCTTCTAGAGAGTAACTGCCTAATAAAATGGCAGCAAAGGCGATGATTTTTTTCATTGAAAATTGTTTTTGAATGTGGGATTAGATGTACAAATTTAATTAAGAGACTTCAAACAATCCATTATTGCCTGAAAATCAGGTAGTTCACCCGCATTCTCTAACACCTCAGCATGTTTAATAATCCCATTACTGTCTACTACGAATGCTGCTCTTTTACTTACCCCTTCCATATCATTAAAGAAAGTATCATATATAGCTTCGTAAGCTCTCGAAGTTGTTTTATTAAAGTCGCTTAACAAACCAAAGTTGAGATTTTGTTCTTCTTTGAACTTTGCTAATGAGAAAATGGAATCAACTGATATACCATATACAGTAGCGTTCAAACTATTGTAAATCGACATATTATCTCTAGTCATACACAATTCTTTGGTGCAAACCCCTGTAAAAGCCAAAGGGAAAAATAATAAAACTACATTTTTGCCTCTTTGGTCAGCTAGGCTTACTATATTTTTATCTGTGTCACGAAGTAAAAAATTAGGCGCTAGTTGTCCTATCTGAATTGCCATACTTATAGATTTTTGATAAAGGTAACATCTTGATTGTGAATATCTTACTTCAAGTTGTATCAAATGTGTATAAGCAACTGAATTCTGCTAAAATATTGTGAACGTCAATCTCTGAGTAATCAAATAGGCATGCTTTTTGATACTATGACTAAAAACCAACTCTATATGCGTTTCTCAATCGGCATCTTGGCCTCATTAATTTTTGTCACTTCTTGCGTAAAAAAAAGTGCTACACCTCCCCCCGATACTGTAATTAGAACAGGGAAAGTAATTAACTCAATTTGTGGCAATACCACTATTCAATTCACTGATGGATCGCCATATGGACAAATGGGATGGCAACCAGAAGGGGACTCCATTGTATACAACCACGTTTTTAGAGTGGCTAACCCGTGTAATGTAGGAGATTTAATCGTTAATTCAACTGTTAGGTTTAGGTTTGTACCGGCCAGTCCTCAAAATTGCGTACAATGTATGGCTTGGGGACCAACACCAAATACCGCATATAATATCCAAATATTGCCTTAAAACTAGGCTTTTGAAGAGGGGAAAGTAATATGGAATGTTGTCCCTTTCCCCTCTTCACTTTCAAACCATATTTTACCATTATGTGCCTTGATGATCTGCTGAGAAATTGACAAGCCTAGCCCATGAGGAACTTCCCCAGCAGTTCCCGTTCTCTTAGCATCGGTAAACATATCAAAGATAATATCCTGATTATCCTTTGATATTCCAATACCAGTATCTGTCACTTTAATATGTGCATTACCGTTATCATTGTAAACTTCCACAATAATGATAGTTCCTTCGTAGCTAAATTTGATAGCATTTGTCACCAAATTACTTACCACTCTTTTTATTTTATCACCAAATATCCTAGCCTCTAACTTTTCCTCTGAAAATCTAGTTATTATACGTTGTTTCTTTTCTTGGGCTCTATAATTGAGGAGTTCAACACATTTTGCAACTAAGTGATTAACTTCAATATTTTCTTTAAAAGCTTCAAGCTCATTTTCATCTTGTGCTGCTTCAAGTATGTCTCTACTCAGCGTTAAAGAACTATTACCAGCATCTTTTATTAAAGCAACTATCTCTTTCTGTTCATTATCCAGACTAGCAGTTTCCTGCTGCAGAATATCAGCTAATGAAACTATAGCAGCTATTGGGTTCATAATATCATGCGCTACAGAGCGTAATATCCTCACCTTATCTTTTTCTCGTTGCTCCAATAGAACCAATGTGTCTTCTAATTGTATTTTTTGATTCTTTATTACATTATTTGCCAACTTGAGCTGTTCTAATTGTTTTTTTCGCCTTTGACCATTTCGCCAAACAAAAACAATAACCAGAATGGATAATGCAGCTAAAGTGCATGCACCGATTAGGTATAATTTCTGCGTATGTTTATCTTTTAGTAGCAAATCTATACTATGTTGCTTCTCTATATCTTTAACTCTCATATCGAGATCGGTTTCGAGTAAAGCTTTTTTGGACTGTTGAATCGAGTCGCGGGAAGATAAATATATAGTAAGATGCCTATATGCAGCCAAGGTATCTCCTATGCCAACTTTATATTGCCACATTAACTTGTGCCAATACATTTCTATATTCTTATCTAGTATAGTATCTAGTTCTATCTTAACTAGGGATAAGACATTATTAGCATCTTGTAATCGAGCATTTTTCAGATATAAATCAGCTAATTTAGCTTGAGTAATTAGAGCATCATTGTTGGTATAACCCTTCTGTAAATTGATGGCTATGCTTCTTTTATACAACAAGATTGCAGAATCAAGATTTCCTAGTTTTCTATATACTTCGGCCATATTACCCATCACTACTGCTTTGGGAGCTTCATACACACTTATTTGTTTGTGTGGATAAATTCCTGTGTTTGCGTCGAGATAAATCAGGGCTTGCTTAAAATATTTAATTGAACTATCAAACTGTTCAATATTACTGTAACAAAGTCCAATATTGTCTAAAACCTCTTGTCTGAAATAAAACTGATTGAAATCTTCATTGCAAATCATAGCTTGCCTTAACGCTTCTTTGAAATGTTGCGCTGATTCCAGATATCTACTTTGCTTATACAAAGCCATAGCCAGACTATAACTATAAGTACGAAGTGCACAACTATCTTTATTTTCGGTAGCTAGTTTACGTGCCAAAAAGTAATTATGATATGCTTCTGCATATAATCCCATGTTGAACAATGCATCTGCCTTGGTGTTATAAGCTGTTATAATCCATTTATCAAGCTCAGGCGACTTTTTCTCGAGCAATAGCATATCGAGTATACTGTCGGATATGGCAATGCTAGCTGAGAAATTTAGTTGTCTGTTATACCTAATATTGGCAAATGTGTAATAATTGAAATGATCAGCCAGAGTTAAGTTTGAAATAGACATATGTTTTTCATAAACAAAAGCCATTGCCTGCTCACGATATCCAGAATCAAATCTTAATTCAGCTAATCTTATAACACTGTCAAATACAGGTGAACTTTTTAGATTATCAGTTGTACTATTTTGACAAGAGCACATGGCCCAAAAGCAGCTCCAAAATGCCAGTAATAAAAGATAGCGCCTCATACCTCGGTAATAACCATGCGGAAATTAAGCATAAAAAATTAGCCCAATAAATATGCTTATCTTCTAACTATAACTTCCACTCTTCTATTGCGATATCTCCCTTCTTCTGTATCATTGGGAGCTATAGGATTTGCTTCACCCCAACCTTTAGCCTCAACATTTGCAGGCTCAAAACCATTACTAAGAATCTCATCGCGTACTATTTTGGCACGTTTGAATGATAGACCTTCGTTCAACATAGGATTACCACTATTGTCCGTATATGCATTAACATATACTATTATTTGCTGCTCATATATCCAGGGAGATACCATTTCTGAAATCTTCTGCTTTTCCTGCTTTGATAATTCAGTAACATTTGCATCAAAATTTACTGTTAATATCACACTGTCTTTTATAGGCTTCAATGGGTTGTAACCTACTGGTAGCATAGCTACATTGTGTGTCATAGGTATAAATCTGAAACTTTCATCAAACTTCAAAGTGTCTAATACAGGCTGATAACCCATGTGGGCAGAAGACAAAATATATGTGTTACCCGCTTCTAAAGTTATGATATAGCTAGCGTCGCCTCTATTACTCCTCAATTCAAAAAGCGTATCACTAGTTGTTAATTCCATTATATGCATTGCAGCGCTATTAAGTAATTCGCCTGTAATGCTATCCCTTACCGTACCTTGTAAATAACTAACAGCAGCTGGTGCAATTTTATTGGATATTACGGCTCTATATATATCATAATTACCAGCTGGGCCTCCCCTATCTGAAGCAATATAAAGCGCAGATCCATCTAGTGAACTAAATGCGCTTTTTTCATCAAACTGTGTATTGAGCGGATATCCTAGATTTATAGATTTTGACCAGGAACCATTTTTCTGCCTTCGAGACATGAAAATATCTGTACCTCCTACACTTGGCCAACCATCACTAGTAAAGTATAATGTTTTATTGTCTGCAGCTAAATATGGAGCTATGTCATTACCTGTAGAATTGATATTAGGGCCAGCATTTTGGGGCAATTGCCAAACACCATTTTCGAAAGTACTTATCCATATATCGTAACCTCCATACCCGCCTAAACGATCGCTAACAAAGAACAATTCTCTCACATCGGGCGATACAGCAGGCATACCTTCATATGCTGTAGTATTAATGGTACCTCCAAATGGTTGACCAATTGTCCACTCTCCATCTAATCTAGTTCTGTATGCAATAAACATATCGCAGCCACCCTCTGCCCAACCATTTTCGCTTCTATTGTCACATCTAGTATAAAACAAGTAATGACCATCGGCTGAAATACATTGGGAAGACTCCTGACTCGATGAGTTGGGAGGAACACCTGCGTTATCTGCCCTCAACCAGCCCCCACAAGAGTCGGCTAGGGCATAAAACAAATCTTCATCAATATTGTTGATTCTGCGTGTAAAGAATAAAGCCTGACTGTCAACAGCCATTGAAGGAAACAGTTCTGGGTATACTGAATTGACACGAGGACCTAATGAAATTGGCCAATTTCCACTATTGTTATATAAAGCCTCTACAGCATAGGTTGCATCTCGCTCTATTAACTTCCAATCTAGCGAATCTAACCCGGGTCTTGCTGCTTTAGCGTAAGCCAAGGCCTCAGCAGGTCTACCTGTATACAAATAACTTTTAGCTAGTGGTTTTGCAAAAATAGATTTTCCGTTTTTGCAATTTGCAGATGCACGCCTAAATGTACGAAGCGCCAATTCGAATTCGTGCCCTTCGAAATACCATTGTCCTAACAGACTGTATGCCTCTGCATTAATAGAATCTCGCTTTATGCTTCGTTCCATATATCTACAAGCTCGGGTATAATCTTTTACAGCTTTTGCTGTTAATGCTTTATTGAAATCTCTTGCAGCTAATTTGGCACGACGATTACTACCAAAAAGTAAAATAACTGGCAAGAACAAAAAACATAATGTAGCAAGCAGTATGCGCATAAGAGGACTAAAATACTCTAAATAATTTTGATAGTACAAAGCCGACTAAATAGACGAACTTTGATATAGACTAAAATGTAAAAAACGGCTACATTCAAGCCTAAATTAAGTTTAACAATGTCAACTTTAATAACTTGTCCCAATTGTAAAACTAGCTTTGAGCCTGAAGCTGCAATTGCTCAATCAGTAGAAGAAAGAGTGCGTAAAGAATTCAATCAGAAATGGAGTGATTTAACTAAAAAGAAAGATGATGAAATAAGAGCTAGGGAACAACAATTAAGAGAAGAAATGCAACGTGAACAGCGTGCAAAAGATGCTCAATATGCAGAAGAAAAGAGACTATATCAAGCAACACTGCAGCAAGAATTACAATCTAGAATAAAAGGAGACTTTGAGACACAGTTACGATTGCTAGAAGAGACTAATAAAACTAATGAAGACAGACTGAAAATAGCTAGAGAGCGTGAGTTGGAAATGCTAAAAAAAGAAAAAGAGCTGCAAGACCAGAAAAATGCGATGGAGCTTGAAATTCAAAGAAAACTTTCAGAGGAGCGTCTAAAAGTGACAGAATCAATACGCAAAGAAGAAGAAGAACGCTTAAAAATGCGAGATGCAGAATTTGCATTAAAACTGCTTGAAAGAGATAAGCAACTAGAGGCTCAAAAGTTATTGATAGATGAGATGAAGCGCAAAGCAGAACAAGGCTCTATGCAACTGCAAGGTGAGGTACAAGAATTGGCCTTAGAGGAACTTTTAACCAATTCATTTCCTTTTGATGTTGTAAACGAAGTTGGCAAGGGTAAACGTGGAGCAGATTGCATTCTTACAGTTAGGAATAAATTTGGGCAGGAATGCGGCAAGCTCATTTTTGAAAGTAAACGAACTAAAGATTTCGGTAAAGATTGGATAGAGAAATTGAAAGCTGATATGCGTAGCCAGGGCATAGAAATAGGCGTTATTGTAACCCAAGCAATGCCTGATGGAATGCTTTCATTTGGTCAGAAAGATGAAATTTGGATTTGTAGTTTCAGCGAAGTAGTACCAATGGTTTCAATACTGCGCGAACTACTCATCAAGGTTCATACTATAGCTAGAAGTCAGGAAAATAAAGGTGACAAGATGACCCTCTTGTATAATTACCTTACTAGTGCCGAATTTGCACATCAATGGAAAGCAATAGCCGAGGGCTTTGGGGCGATGCGAGCTTCAATACTCAAAGAAAGAGAACAAATGGAGAAGCTTTGGAAAGCTAGAGAGAAGCAACTAGAAAAAGTATTGCTCAATGCAGCTCATATTAGAGGTTCTATTGAAGGTATTGCTGATTTAGATGTTGACTTAAACCTTACATCTGGAGACAGTAGTTTGTTACTAGAGTAATGAACTAAAAGCTTTTGGGAATACAGTAACAATCTTATTGCGTTATTTACATCATGAAAAAATTGTTAGTCTTAGTTATTCCACTTTTAGGTTCTCATTTAATTGTAATTGCACAAGGTGAAAACTGGGATACATATTTGGCTATTGTGAAAGGCAAACCCTCATCAGTATTGGTAGATATGGGGGCTCGCATAATTTCACCTGACCGTAAACTACCCTATTTAGTAATAACTGGTCCGCATGCACAAAATTGCAACACAAAAAACGGCATGCCATCTGTAAGTGAAATACCAGAACTAGAAACACTATTAGATGCTACTACGGGGTATTTGGCAGGAGTAACAGCACGTAAAGTTGTAGGTACTGTAACCTACAACTGCGAAAGACTTAACTATTATTACGTTAGCGATACCACATCTGTAAGAACTGCTATAAACCGAATGTACAACACCAATTACAAAGATCGAGCTTTTACTTTGCGTATCACCTCCGACCCTAGCTGGGGTGTTTACAATAACTATCTATATCCAGACAGTGTAACAAAACTGACAATGGAATGCAATAAAATTATTACCACACAACTTCAAAAAGGAAATGACATAAAGAAAGCGCAATCAATTTTATATTCTTTAGGCTTCCTTTCTGATACAGGCATGCAATCTTTTGATTATTGGGCTACTGCTAATGGTTTCAAAACAATTAAGACAAATAAGAGTAATTCATTTGGGACTCTTTGGGAAATAACCATAGAAAAATCTATTCTATTAAGCACAGATAGTCTAATTGCTAATCTTAGCAAAATTAAAGGGAATGCAAAAACGCATGGAGGACATGTAAAAAATTGGGGTGCGACTCAAGAGTAGGCCTCACCTCAATTGACGTCTGTATAATTCAATAGCCAGGGCTCCGAATATTATGTTTGGAATCCATACAGCAAGAGTTGGGTCTAAAGACGCCTTAGTGGCCAGAGTAGTAGAAACTTGAAGAAACATAATATAAATAGCACTAAGAGCAATGCCTAGCGCTAAATGTAAGCCACTACCTCCTCTTATCTTTTTACTAGCGATACAAGCCCCAATTATTGTAAGCACAAAGCCCGCAAAGGGCTGTGCTGATCTTCTATCACGCTCTATAAAATAGGTATTAAGATTTTCCTGTCCACGCAACTGTTCTTGGGCTATATATGCATTCAATTGGGGAGTGGTTAGAGCTTCTTTTATTGCATTTCCTTTATTCAAATCACGAGGCTTCAACGGATACTTCATAGTAAGTTCAGGTAATTTTACTAAGCGTTCTTTAAGAGAGTCATTATATCTTATTACTACGTTATGAAGCTCCCACAAATTCTTTTCGGGATTATATACTGCATAGTCAGCAAACAATTTCTCCTTCAAATATGTTCCTTCAATTTTTTCCACACAAAATCTAGAACCAGTATTATTGTCGTAGTTGAAATTCTGAAGATAAACGAAGGTGTTTTTAGCTATACCTAGATGAAGATTATCTGACGCATAACGATAGTTGCCGTCATTAATGTAAGTATCCTCAAATTCTATTCTTTGCTTGTTTGCGACAGGTATCACATAATGATTTGCCAAAAATGAGCCTAAACATAAGACTCCTCCCCCTATAATGTACGGTCGTATGAATCTAGGAAAAGAAATTCCTGAAGACAAAATGGCAATTACTTCCGATTTATAAGCGAGTTTAGAAGTAAAAAAGATAGTAGCGATGAATATAAATAGCGGGAAAAGTAGTGCTGTAATATGTGGAACAAAATTTTTATAATAATTGAGCACCACTCCAATGGGAGCTTTTTTAGAAACTATGTTATCTACTTTTTCAGAATAGTCTATTACACATGATATAATAGCCAGAATCATTATTGCGAAAAAAAACGTGCTAAGGAATTTTTTCACTATATACCAATCAAGTTTCTTCATTTGGCTATTTCCAAAATTTTAATGTTGTGTATTTCCTTACTAGAGATGCAAAAATGGCATATTTTACGAATCTAATTGTTGGCTAAATAATTTTTAACAGAAAACCCACTCTAAACAAAAAAGTAAGGCACGACATCTCGTACCTTACCTTTAATAATTATATCAAGATTACACTTAGATACTCAACACCCAATTATGAGTATCAACTTTGCGGCCATATCTGATAGCTGCAAGCTCTTGTTTTAGCCAATTTGCAGTTTCCCAAGTTTCTACTTCTGGTAATTCCATTTTATCATCATGATATGTCAATGATTTAATTGGAGCTATAGATGCCGCAGTACCTGTACCAAATGCTTCTTTTAACAAACCTGCATGATGAGCTTCCTGTAGTTCGTCGATAGTGATAGGACGTTCTTCTACACTAACCCCTTTTTCTCTTAAAAGTGTAATTACACTGTCCCTAGTGACACCTGCAAGAATTGTATCTTGTCTGAGATCAGGGGTAATTACCTTATCCCCAACAACAAAGAAAACATTCATTGTACCAATTTCTTGAACATATTTATGTTCAAACCCATCAGTCCACAAAATTTGGTCGTAGCCCATTTCCTTTATCTTCATAGTAGGATACATGCTCATTCCATAATTGCCTGCAGCCTTTGTATAGCCTATACCGCCAGGAAATGCTCGAACATACTGATCTTGAACATATATAGACACTGGCTTACTATAATATGGTCCCGCTGGGCTTGTTATTATAATAAACATGAACTTTTCAGCGGGTCTTACACCTATAAATTCATCAATCGCCAACATAAATGGACGAATGTAAAGCGAGGTATCATCTCCCGTAGGCACCCAATCTTTATCTAAAGCAACTAGTTGGCGAATACCTTCAATGAAAATATCTTCAGGTATAGCTGGCATAGCCATGCGCTCAGCCGAGCGGTTCATTCGAGCCCAATTATCTTGTGGACGAAAAACTAATGGATTGCCATTAGGGTCCTTATATGCTTTTATGCCTTCAAATATTGCTTGCCCGTAGTGCATAAAAGTAGTGGCAGGGCTAAGAGACAAATCTGAATATGGTATTATTTCTGGAGTTTGCCACACTCCATTTTCATAATAGGCAACTAACATATGGTCAGAGTACACCTTTCCAAACTGAATATTTTTAGGGTCTACCTGGCCAATACGGCTTTTCTCAACCCTTTTTACTTTAATTTCTAATGTGGACACACTCATGACCTACGGTTTAAAAATAAAAAAATATCAATAAATTCGCCACAAAGAAACAACTTTTTTCGGTAAGTCAACTAAGCACAACACTCATTGTGGGTACTGTATTGGTATCTTTGCTAACATTCAAATGGAGCAATACCGAAGATTGAATAAGGAATATGAAAATCTACAATTCACAAATCGTTACAGTTGAGCAAGATAAGTTTTGGGATACACCTGAACACATAAAAAGCATTAAAGAAAAGCCAATTTTAATACTTGCAGAGAGCTTTGACATAAATAGTGATACAGGTGCTATGTTTGAAAAAATGACTACTAATAGTGGATTGAGTAAAGAGCAATTCAACCTTATTCACATTACTAGATCTACTCTATCTTCCTGGCACAGTATAAGAGATAAAGCCAACCCAAAATTGGTTATCAATTTTGGCATAAACCCAAAATACTTTGGGATAATTGCAAATTTAGCCATCAACGAACTAACTAAATACGATAATTGTTATTGGTACATAACCTCTCCTCTATCCACTATATCAGCTAATCAAGAGCTTAAATCAATATTATGGTTGAATTTTCTTAAGCCAGCATTTGTTGAAGATAAATTTGGCATAGCAGACATGGTAAGAATTTAACAAAGTGGGGACACTTACTAATATACATTTACCTAGTTTAATGATAACTTCGTACAATTAATTTGATATCCATGACCATTACACAACTTGAATACGTAGTAGCTGTAGCAACTTATAATAGCTTTGTAGCCGCAGCTGAAAAATGTTTTGTTACTCAACCTACGCTCAGCATGCAAATTCAAAAGCTGGAAGACGAACTGAACATAAAAGTTTTTGACAGAAATAAACACCCCATAGCTGTGACAGAAATGGGTGAAATAATAGTAAAGCAAGCCAAAATAGCCCTTGCTGAATGTGAGCGCATTAATGAACTAGTTAATAAAGAGCAGAAAATCATATCTGGCACATTCAGATTTGCAGCTATCCCTACAGTAGCCCCTTATATATTACCTAATCTTCTGGAGCATTATTCAAAAACATATCCAGATATGAAGTTGCAAGTAAAAGAAATGGAAACTAACCAGATTTTACAAGCACTAAGAAATAATGAAATAGATGCAGCTTTATTGAGCACTCCACTCGAAGAACAAGGTATAAAGGAATACCCATTATTTTATGAACCTTTTGTGGGTTACTTTGCCAAAGGAGAAAAAGCACTAGAAAAACGCACTATTTCGCCTACCGACATTGAGTTAGATAGAATTTGGTTACTCAACGAAGGGCATTGCATGAGAAATCAAATTATTAATTTATGCAGTGACCAGATTCAGAAAATTCAAGCTGAAAGACCATACAGATATGAGTCAAGTAATATAGAAACTTTGAGAAAAATGGTTGAAAAAAATGGCGGTATGTCCATTCTACCAGAGCTAGCTACACTTGAATTTAATGACGATCAGCTTGATAATCTTCGTTATTTTGACGGTCCAGAACCCGTTAGAGAAATTAGCCTTATTACTAACGTATATTTTGTAAAAGAAACAGTATTACAAAGTTTGATGGATGAGATTCTGAAACTAATACCTGAAAAAATGCGCGTTCAAAAGAAAAACAGGAAAGTACTGCGTATACAAAGTGCTAAATTGTAATAAAACACTTACACTGAGCCAGAGTATTATTAACTATTAGTTTGTAGCACTCTGGCTTTATCATGTTTTTTTCTTCTTATTTTCGTGCTATCAATTTTTTAACCATGGACACAGATTATTATGAACGTGACGAACAAACGACTATTGAGTCTCGTTATATACTCCATACTTGGTTTGTTTTACAACTTGGTTAAAGCTACTGAGAACAATAGTATAAGTGACATACTCAGAACTGAACAGTATATATCTCAGCTGTATAAACAATTAGACTTTAATCAATCTGAAAGGCTTTCATTTACCGTATTTAACCATGCCATGCATGGTTATCTCAATCTTAAGATTGCTGGCAAATTAAGCACAGACAAGGAAATTTTAACTATTTGTGACTTCAATCAACCATCTACAATTAATAGAATGTGGGTGATTGATTTGGCTAGTAGAAAAGTTCTTTTCAATACATATGTAGCACATGGTCAGCAAACTGGTGAAGACTGCGCTATGAAATTCTCCAATAAATTGAACTCTCATCAAAGTAGTTTAGGTTTCTATATTACTACAGAAGTTTATAATGGGGAACATGGCACATCACTTAGAATGCAAGGAATGGATCAAGGTTTTAATGATGCAGCATTTAAAAGAGACATAGTAGTTCACGGTGCTACATATGTATCGGATGAATACATATGTGAAAATCAACGGCTTGGACGGAGTTGGGGATGCCCAGCGGTACCAGTAAAACTTGCCGAACCTATAATAAATACTATAAAGGAGGGGACATGTCTATTTATCTATTACCCAGACACAAAATATTTACAATCAGCATATTGGCTCAATAGAAAAATAACAACCATTGGAGATCAGCAATTATATGGAGATGTAATTTCTGCTTTACCACTAAAACAAAAGTATAAAGTGGTAAAATACATGCGCAATGGAAAAGTTGATAGTATAAAGCAATTTCCCCTAGAGTAAGTCATTACAATTACTTTAAAAACGGATTATTATCTGCCTCATCTTGTATAGTAGTAGATGCACCATGTCCAGAAAAAACTCTTGTATTTTTGGGTAATGTAAGCAGAGATTTTTTTATAGAAGTTATCAACGTATCATAATCGCCGCCAGGCAAATCTGTTCTACCAATACTATTTTGAAACAAAACATCGCCACAAATAACCCACGCTCCTTGGGGATAATAAAACGATATACTACCAGGAGAGTGACCTGGAGTAAACAATATTTCTAGGCTGTCATCACCTAAAGAGTATTGCTCACCTGATTCTATATAAAAATCCACTTTCGGGGAGACAGTTGATGGAAGCCCAAACATTGCTGCGGTCTGTTGTGCTCTGTCAATAATAGGCTGTTCTTCTTTATGAATACCAAATGGAATTTTATAAAACTCTTTCAATGCATTGACACCAAATATATGATCTATATGTCCATGCGTATTAATAATAGCTTGCGGTTGAAAACCTTCTTTGGAAATAAATGAAATAAATGCTTCAAATTCACGTTTCTCATACATACCTGGATCAATAATCCAGCATTGTTTTTCATCGTTGCTTAAAACGTACGTATTTTCAGCAAAGGCATTAAAAGTAAAAAAATGAACATTTAACATAATAAATTGAAGGCTTTTAGTAAATTGTACTGCAATTTTAACACTATCTGCCAATATAACTGATAATGGCACGCAAATTGTTGCATTATATACAGACTATACGACTAAATGCATGAATAACCTGCTCGTTCGATTCTTTTACTTTTCATTCTGTGTTCTTTTGTGCAATGGTACTAGTCGCACGTTTGCTCAAACTAACACTGAGGTTTTTGGGCAAAACAGGGTTCAATATAGAAAGTTTGATTGGAAATATTTTGATACGAAGCACTTCCGAGTATACCATTACGACAAGGCAGGAAGAGAGCTAGGGAGATATGTAGCTGAAGAAGCAGAATATGACATATCTGTTATAGAGAAAAAACTTGGAGGTCAATTTCCTCAAAGATTCAATATTATTCTTTATAATTCATACGACGAGTACAACCAAACAAACGTAGGTCTAAAAACAGAAAACCCAGCTATGGGCAATACTCGTTCTGGGTCATTAAAGCTAGTAGACGATAAACTAGTAGTTTATTTCACTGGTGCTCACCGCGACTTACGCAGGCAAATCAGATCGGGTATGGCTACAGTAGTGATGCAAAGGGTGTTGTATGGAGAGAATATCAAAAGTAAGATCAAAAACTCATTATTACTGAATTTACCTGCATGGGTAACTGAAGGTTATATTGCTTATTTGGTAGACGGTTGGGATGAAAAAAGTAATAGTGAATGGAAAAGTATACTTGATGCAAACCCCAAAATGGGATTCTATGAACTATCTGAATTACACCCTGAGATAGCTGGCAAAGCCTTTTGGAAGTTTATAGCTAGTCAGTATGGGACGAATATGGAGAAAAGCCTCCTGTTCTCAATTCAACAAAAAACGAGTTTAAATAAAGCCATGAAAGACCCCATGAATCTAAACATGAAGGTTACTAAGGCTTATGACTCTTGTATCAATTTCTATAAAGAAGCGTATAAAACCGACGCTATTAATCAAGAAAAGCCAGATAGCACAGGTGGAATTATTACACTAAAAGTACCAAAAGATTACAGCACTATAACCAATATTAAGGTATCTCCCAGTGGAAAAGAAATAGCATACGTAAGATGGAAGGGAGGTAGATTTACTGTTTATACCCAACAAACAAAAGGAAACCAAACATTAACTCCTTTGTTAGAAGGTGGAGTAAAGGATTTGACTGAACTACAAGACCCTAACTACCCTATGTTAACATGGTCAAACACAGGGAGTAAATTGGCTATACTCTACAGGAAAGGAAAAGAAACAAGACTAGATATACTCAATAATACAAAAGGAAGAAGACAACACTATAATATACCGCCAAATAGATTTGATCGTGTATTATCTATGGCATTTTTGGGAGATGACAATAGTCTAGTTTTTTCTGCAATACGCAAAAGCCAGACTGACTTATACCAATTTACAATTAAAGGGTCGAAAATGACAAACATCACAGATGATGTTTGGGACGACCTAACACCGCAATTTATTTCTGAAGCTAGTTTCACTGGAATTGTATTCTCATCCAACAGACCAAAACCTAACTTAATTGTTCCACAAGAAGTAAATGAACTACCTGCAGGACCTCAAAATATTTTCTTTTACAACACCAACAGTAAAAACAAAGAACTATTACAGTTAACGCATGTAGCTAATGGCCACATTACTCAACCAATACAACATGGTAAGGATAACTTTGCCTATTTACATGACAGCAATGGTATCAACAATAAATTTGTGGTATTATTTGGTAGAAATGCTGCCAATAAAGACTCTGCATACTCGCTACCGATAACGAACTACAATTCGAATATCATAAGTCACCAATACAATCATACCACAGGAGATGTATCTGAAGTGATACAAGTTGGAAACAAGTATAAAGTATACTTTCATGAACCCATAATACCTAACGATACCACGACCCCTAAAACACTAGTCCCTACTATTCTTTCAGAGAGAGTAGATGATGAAATGATGCTACCCCAGATAGCTAGTCCAACCAATCCATTGGGACTAAGATATAATTCAACAGAAGAAAGAGGAACATCTACTAGAGGAATACCCGCTACAAAATCATCAATAAAAAGTGGGAAGGTATTCCAATCTGAATTCAGTGACGATGACAACCAAACACCAACTGATTTCGGTACTGCACCCGATGGCTCAGTGGCTGACTTTTTAACTGAAGATGACAATAACTCTAATTCTATCCCTGATAGCTCGATGCTTGTAGAAATCACTGACAGTGCATACTTAAAAATGAAGCCTTCACCTTATAAAAAAAGCTTCAAACCTGATTTTGTTTCAGTGAAATTAGACAATTCAATTTTATTTAATCAATACCAAATTATAGCTGCCAATGGTGGAAATTATACCCCACAAGGAATCAGTGGATTGACCAATATTACTCTAGATGAATTACTTGAAAATCAGAGACTAACTGGAGGATTCCAATTCCCAATGGAAAACAATACCTCTACGTACTTTCTCCAATATCAAAACTTCACAAAAAGACTAGACTGGGGCGTTTTCTACATGAGAAAACAATATAAAGAGTTGTCAGATATTTTAGCATCTGATGGCCGTGGTAATATTTATGTAATCCCCGACCGATTATTCAAAGTAAATACAAATATGGTGCAGGGCGACTTATCTTATCCAATAGACAGGAGAAGAAGTTTACGTTTTCACACAGCTTTGAGAGAGGACAGGTATACACCATTAACAATTGACACTATAAGTCTTCTTCTTAACTTCGGCAAAACAGTTACGTACTCATCTTTCTCTAAACTTGAATACGTATTTGACAATACAATATCTCCCACTACCAACATACTATTCGGAACTAGATACAAACTATATACAGAGTACATAAGAACACTTAGCGAACCAGGGAAATATGCATATACTTTTGGTTTTGATGTACGCAACTATGAGAAAATATACAAAAATTTTATTTTTGCCACACGTTTATCGTATGCACATTCAGATGGCACAAGCAAGGTACAATATTTGCTAGGAGGTGTAGATAATTGGATTAGACCAAGCAGAGATGCAGCAGGCAGCCAACCTCCAGGTAGCGACTATGGATACCAATTACTAGCAACGTCATTAAGAGGATATAGACAGTTTGCTCGTTCGGGTAATAATTACGCCTCATTCTCTAATGAGTTGAGATTACCAGTTATAACCACATTTGTGAAAAGACCAGTCAAATCATCTATACTTAAAAATCTTCAATTTGTAACGTTTATGGATGCTGGTGCTGCGTGGAAAGGTTTCTTACCCTCTCAGGAAAACATGAGTGTTACATTAAACTTCCCCAATATGCCTGCTAACGGGCTAAATAACGTAAGACTTAGTGTAGACATGCCTAATGGTGGCTTTGCATTGGGATATGGAGCTGGTTTAAGAACAGCTCTATCTGGTTACTTTTTACGTTTAGATGCAGCTTGGAATGTAGATGGCAGCAAAAAGCCAATAATATACTTCGCTCTCGGCACCGATTTTTAGTATTATACAAGCAACTTATAAATTAGAACATTTTGCAAGCCCAATCGGCAATACTGCCAATCCTAGATGTTTGGATGGCACGAATACTAACAATTTGCATTTTTTTACCTGAAAGATGGCAAGTATATGCTGCTGTAGGGTGCTCTATATTTTTCTTTCTAAGATCTTTAATGCTTTGGCAAGCTCCAGAATGGTCAGATCTAGGCAAAGCTTTTTTATTAGGTAGCATATACATCTTATACCTTACTGCACCAATATTTAGCCCAGCTAGTGCAATCAATGAGATCACTGTACATATTGAGCATAAAATCTCATTAATCCTTTTACCCTTAACATTTGCAGTAATAGATACCAGACACCGCTCTCTTATAATCGAACAATTACCCCTTTTTGCTTATGGCGCAATTCTTACAGCAACATATGGAAGTTTGTATTTTATATACGTAGCAAGCCATGAAGCGTATTCAGCCCATAATGCTCATGTGTTCTACAGACAAGTAATAGAGGGAAGCACTGGCATACACCCCACTTATCTAAGCATGTATCTAGTGTTATCAGTGAGCATTTTATTAACACAAAACAGTACTGTTACTACTCGAAAATGGACTAACAAAGCATGTATTTTGTTATCAATCTTACATCTCACCTGCTTATTCGCTAAAACACCGTACCTAGCATTGTTGCTTATTTTTGCAATATATTGCTGGACATACAGGCAAAATCTATACCGATATAAGTGGTCAATTCTTGCGATATTTGTAGCAGGTATTAGCATAAGTCTTTCAATACCTATATTTCGCCAAAGATTACAAGAGCTAAGTACACTTTTTGATAAAGAAAACAACAATCTGGTTGCCAATTCTATCAATATGAGGAAACTGATTTGGAACACAGACTTAAAAATGATGCAGCATTATTGGATAAATGGCACAGGGCCGGGACAAACAATGCAGAAACTCCAATACAGATACATGTTCTTTGCCACTAGTCAACAAAATAATGTTGGTACATACGACCCTCATAATCAATATATGTATGAATGGTTGAGTTTTGGAATTATTGGAATTACTTTGATTTTAGCAGTTTTTGCATACCAATTTGCACATGCATTGAAACACAAAAAAACTATCTACTTCTATTTTTTAATCACTCTATGTCTTACTTGTGGTACAGAATCACTTTTACAAAGACAGCAAGGTGTAATCTTCTATGCACTTTTTTCATCCATTTTCTTTTTTAGCAACAACTACACATCTAAAAAAAGTATAGCTTAACTAATTCTGTAAAACTTACCTGGTAAAGTTTTCACTAAACCCTGCATTTCCAATTGTAATAATGTGGCAGCTAACATAGAACTCGCTAAACCTGTAAAATAGAGTAACTCATCGCTATGCATATTTTCTTTCTCTTGCAATAAATCAATTACTTTTTGTTCATCCTCTGTCAATGTTATGAAAAGTCTTTGTTGTATTGTTTTAGGCCTTTTTACTTTATCCCAATTCATAAGTTGAAGTAGGTCATCTGGTTTAGTAATCATTGCAGCTAAATTCGTTCTAATTATTTCATTACAACCAGCACTACGTGTGTCGTTAATTCGACCTGGGAAAGCCATCACTTCTCTATTATAACCAGCTGCCATTGATGCAGTTATTAAAGCACCACCTGTCAAATTACTCTCTACAACTACGGTTACATCGCTCAAACCGGCTACTATACGGTTTCTCATAGGAAAGTTACTTTTGTCTGGCAATGTTCCAGATGGAAACTCTGCTAATACTCCTCCATTTTCAACCATCTTTTCTACAAGATCTTTGTGTGTGTATGGATAAACTCTATCTAAACCATGTCCGAAAACACCTACTGTTGGAATACCCAACTGAACACACTTTTTATGGGCTATAGCATCTATACCTAAAGCTAAGCCGCTTACTATCAGTAAGCCTTCTTGATTTTGCAAACCATCTATTAAATCTTCTGTAAGTTTTAAACCATAATCGGTGTTTCTTCTAGTGCCAACTATAGCTACAATTTTAGAAGAATTCAAGTTGAAATTTCCTCTCGAAAATAAAAGTAAGGGCGCGTCTAAGCAATTATACAATCTTTTAGGGTATTCTTTAGTAACGGGCATGACTACTATATTATTATTAATAACATAGTTCAATTCTTCTTCAGCTCTTTTAAAAATCTCCTGATCTTTAAAAGCTTTCACTCTTACTTCACCTATACCATCTATTGTTTTCAATTCTGATAAAGGTCTATTAAAAATATTTTTCGCTTCGCCATACTTTTCCATTAAAGTACGTGCAGTTTTAGAACCTACTCCATTTACAAAAGTGAGTGCTAACAAATAAAACAACTCTTCATGTTCATTTTCTAAAGCTACCATAATGATACGGTCTAATTTTATTAGGGTCTGCAATATAGTTTTATCAGTTTATCTTTGAACTGAAAAAACGAAAAAATGAGAAAACTTCTTGCAGTGATATTAGTAATGTCTGTACTGCCTGCAGCTTATGGGAAGCAAAAAAAGAAAAGAGATAGAAATGAAATCCTTTATGTAGGCGTGCATCATACAGTATGTTTTGGCCAGTGCCCAGACTACAGTATAGAAATTAACAAAAAAAACATAGCAACCTTCACCGCATATCGCTTCAACTCGGATACTGGCATTTTCAAAAAAACACTAAAAAGTGGCACAGCTGAGAAACTAATTGATATGTGCAAACGATATAAAGTTGATACTTGTCAAGACTGGTATGAAAACCCGCTTCCAGATTTACCTGGGGTTGTTTTGAATATACGCTACAAAGACAGAAAAAAAACTATTCATAACGCTGACAGAGGTCCTTCCTTTTTAATAGAAATTGCAAATGCAATTGATGAAGCTGGAAAAAGAGATGATAACAGCTGGAAGAAAACTGGAATGCCTAAATTAGACTAAACTATCTTAATGATAAAATCCCACCATATGGCGGGATTTTATCATTAAGTATACCGAAAAAGACTATAAATGTAGTTTTTCTTTCTTAGCCAACAATTCGTCTACTGTTTCCTTATACATCTCATCAGGCACACAGCAATCAACTGGACAAACAGCAGCACACTGTGGTTCTTCGTGGAAGCCTTGACATTCAGTGCATTTGCTAGGAGTGATGTAATAGGTGTCTACTGAAACAGGTTGATGACGCGCTCCAGCATCTGTAATACTACCGTCCATTAGTACATACGATCCTGTCACTGAGGTCCCGTCGGCTATAGCCCATTCTACCCCACCTTCATAAATTGCATTATTAGGACACTCCGGTTCACATGCGCCGCAGTTTATACACTCATCTGTAATCTTAATAGCCATAAAACGTTATTGTTGTAATTACGAAATACAAAGTTACAACATAGAGTCAAAAAGTGTAACGATATTTGTGACACAAACCGATAGAAACATCTAATGCTAGTATCTACAAACACTGCCAAAAGAATAGAAGCTCTAGTTAGCTTGGGTAAATATATAACTGAAAACAATGGTGATTGGAATAATGTAATTGATAAAGCAGTACAAGCTAACCCCTGGTTTACAAAGGAGCATGTAACTATTGCATCAAAAAACATTGCAAATAACATGCTTCAGCAACATCAATTGGAAAGCTGGATAAAATCTTACGAGCCTGTTATCACACCAAAGACAATTGGTATTGTAATGGCAGGCAATATACCTTTAGTTGGATTTCATGACCTCATATGCGGTTATTTAAGTGGGCATAACTTGAAACTAAAACTATCAGCTAAAGACACTTTGCTTATAGAATACATTATCAGATTTCTAGTCGATCAACAACCAGAATTTAAAGAACAAATTAAAGTTGAAGACCGCATAAATGGCTGTGATGGTTACATAGCAACTGGTAGTAACAACACATCTCGGTACTTCGAAGATTACTTTGGCAAGTACCCCAATATTATTCGCAAGAATCGAACATCTGTTGCAATACTTACTGGAAATGAATCAGAAGAGGATTTGTCGCTACTTGCTGATGATATTTACTTATATTTTGGTTTGGGTTGCCGTAATGTAACTCAAATATGTGTTCCTGAGAACTACAATTTTGAAGTCTTTTTACAAATAATGGACAAATACGCTCATTATGCTATGTTTCATAAATACAAAAACAATTACGATTACCATTTAGCACTTTATCTACTAAATAAGATACCATATATGAGCAATTCATCTCTACTTATGGTAGAAAATGAACTTCCATTTTCTGCAGTTAGTGTTCTACACTACAAAAAATATAGCAATATCAATATTTTAAAAGATGAACTTAAATCGAACGAGTCAATTCAAACTATTGTATGTAAAGATTTTACACCATTTGGCTCTGCACAACAACCCTCATTGATAGACTATGCAGATGGGATTGATACAATGACATTCCTTACCTCAATATAAAAATTGAATAGAAAAAGGGAATGAATAAGATTAATTATACTTAGCCATTCCCTTTCTGTTAATATTAAATATTATTCTAGAACTGTAATGTTACCTTGCTTTCTAATAATCTGCCCCGTGCTTGTGATGGCTTCAGTCTCATAAACATATACCCCACCTGGCTGACGCTTATCACCATATGTACCATCCCATCCTTCTTCAATATTTTTAGCATCAAACACCATGTTTCCGTACCTGTTGTAAATACGGAAGTATCTCAATCTCGCTGCACCTCTGATAATAACCTTTAATGAACCAATATTACCACCAGGTATAAATGCATTGGGCACATCAATTATTGAGTTGGTCATCACTCTAACATTGGTAGAATCAATAGCTATACATCCATCCTCTGTACGAGCAGTTAAAATGTACTTCATACTGTAAGGAGGTGTAGCTATTGGATTAGAAGCGGCTGTATCTGTTAACCCGATTGGTGGGTCCCACCTATACCTAGTAGCATTAGTAACTGGATTAAATTGATACGATTCGCCTGGAAATAAAACAACAGAATCTTCTAAATTGATTACTGCATTTGGAAATACATTTATCCGATACGTCACTGTGTCTTTACAACCATACATGCTAGTACCAATTACAGAGTACGTAATACCTGTTTCTGGTCTTATAACAGGTGTTGCTGAATTCGAATCATTGACATAAGTAGATGGATTCCAAGAATACCTTGTAATTCCTGGTTCGGAAGATGTTGGGAATAATTTGATAGAATCTCTCGGGCATAATGCAGTATCTATACCTAGAGACAAAAAGTCGCCTCTGTATGTATTAACAATAATGGAATCAGATGCACTACAGCCAGCAGGAGTACTTACAACCAAAACGAGTTTAGTGGTATCACCTGGTGTAAATATTACTGCATTCTTTTCGGAATCATCTAAATAAAATCCAGGTGTCCAATCGTAACTATACCTTGTATACCAAGTTGGTCCAATGATAGGCGCAATTCTTATCGAGTCATATTGACATACTTGTCTATTCCCACCCATTTTAACTGTAGGAGTTGGTTGCACATCAATATAAAATGAATCTCTAACATTACAGTTGAAAATTGTTGCTGTCAAAACATACCATGCAGAAGTATCAGGAGTTATTGTTGGTGTAGGAACATTTGACATTGGTATCCCAGCTGTGGGAGTCCACTGATAACTAATAGTAGGGCTTGCAGATGCTCTTGCTACCACAAATGCACCTTTACAAATGGCTGTGTCGGGATTGTAAAGTGTTACAGTATCGTACAATATTGTAATGCAAGCTGTATCTCTACGAATGCAACCCATATCTCTAACTTCTACCCAATAACAACCAGTAGTAGTAGCTGTAAATACAGGGGTGGTTGTTGTACCATCACTCCACTGATAAACTGGAGATGTATAAGTTTCTGCTGGAAACAAATTATAAGTGCCACCTTGACACAATGTATCATCTTCCTGAAGTGTAACAGTAATGCCGGGGTTGACTGTTATATTAATGGTATCAAATGCTTTGGCTCCTGCACTATCCATACGAACATAATAAACACCCGTAGCTGTTACCTGTATTGATGGTGTTGTAGCACCTGTACTCCAAGTGTATGTAGCGCCTGGTGTAGGTGTCGGATTTAACACCAATGTATCACCAGTACAAAAGACGGTATCATTTCCTAAAGCTAACCTTGGAACAACATGACGAACAACTATAGCATCTGTAGAAGGACATGACAAATATCTTGTAATAGTTAAAGAACGTGTAGCATCGGGTGTGGGGATACCCGGCGGGAATCCTAATAAACTAGTAGTACTTGTATCGGATGGCCCTGTACTCCATTGATATTTAAATGCAGCTGGATCTCCTGGAAACGTTTTAGAGCATGGGTATGTTAATGTATCAATTCTACCACCACCAAGGAGTAAAGTGTCAGCTAATATTGCAGTGTCTGGTCCCAAATTAAAAATAATATTAGGATTGAAGTCTTTGAGTCTTAGCACTTCCACTGATGATAGCTGACGGCTGTAGATGGAAACATCATCAATTCTACCAGAAAAAGGTCTTGTTCCGTTTGTAAAATCTAACCCTAATTGAAAAACAGTAGTAGGAGTTACATAACCTGGAGGCACTGGAGGAACGTAAAAGCCAACACTTACACCATCAACAAAAAAAACATAACTGTTACCATTACGTAATACAACTAGATGATGCCACTGATTGAGTGTTACGGGTGTACTTAAAACTTGTGTTGTACCACTAAACAATAATGCTACTTGATTACCTGGGCCACCACCTAATGTACCATTGTTCATTACTATACCCAAACCATTAAGAGCAGGATTACCGTTATATAGAATAATTGCGTCTTGTGCTACGGTAGGATAAATATGAACGGAATAAGTAAACTCTCCTATTCCAAATATTGGTATAGAAAAGAATGTAGAATAATGCATTTCGCTATTGACGCCATTGAATTGATAAGCTTTGTTCGGTTGTCCAAATCTATCTACTGCAGCAGTTACTCCAGATGAAGTAAGATCAAAACCGTTAAATGTACGATCTAATAAATCTGTTGCTGAGCAAAATGGATACCACTGATCTAAATTACCTGTAGGCATCAGTGGGGTTTGCGCCCTAGCAGACAGGAATCCAAATGCAATAAACAGGGCAAAAAAAATTCTTCTCATAATCGTTGGAATAATAAGGGAATCAATCCTTTACAAATATATTGAAGTATATCAAAGCAATGAAGACATTTAAGCTTTACGCTCACATAATCTGTAAAAAATTGCAAATTTCGCCACATTTTCAGACATGACAAGCTAAAATTTAGCGCCCAGAGAAGACATAAGAATTAATCTAACCCATAAATGGCTCTTTATAAGCATCTTTAAAGTCTCTCCAAATTTCTGCAACAATATCTGCAGCTGGCATCACAGTATCAATAAGACTAGAAACTTGTCCAATTTCTAATTCTCCTTCTGAAAGATCTCCTTCAAACATGCCAGCTTTAGCTCTACCCCTCCCTAATATTTTTGACAACTCTTCAATTGAAGATCCTTTGGATTCAGCTTCAGCAACTATTCTATAAAAATTATTTTTTAATAGCCTTACTGGTGTAAGTTGTTTAAGTGATAGAACTGTGTCTCCTTCGCTAGCTTCAACAATTGCTTGCTTAAAACTGGGATGACTTGATGCTTCATAACTACAAATAAATCTACTTCCAATTTGAACACCTTCTGCACCTAAAACCATGGCTGCAAACATAGCTCTACCACTAGCAATACCTCCTGCTGCAATCAACGGTATGTCAATAGATTTTCGCACAGATGGTATTAAACACATTGTTGTGGTTTCTTCTCTACCATTATGACCTCCTGCTTCAAACCCCTCTGCTACTACAGCATCTACTCCTGCTTGTTGACATTTGACTGCAAACTTGGCACTAGAAACAACATGAACAACTGTTATCCCATTATCTTTCAATTTCGAGGTCCATAATTTTGGGTTGCCTGCGGAAGTAAAGACTACAGGAACTTTTGCTTCAATAATTGACTGAATGTGCTCCTCAATAGATGGGTATAACAATGGCAAATTGACAGCATAAGGCTTGGTAGTAACATCTTTAATCTTTGCCAAGTGCTCTCTTAAAACGGGGGGATACATGCTTCCTGCACCTATAATCCCAAGCCCCCCCGCATTACTTACGGCAGCAGCTAAACGCCAACCAGAAGCCCAAATCATACCAGCTTGTATAATAGGAAAGTCAATATTAAGTAACTTAGTAAGTCTATTATCAAAACCTTTTTCGTTAAACTTCGACATAGTATTATAGTGCAATTATGCTAGTTTCCTTTTATAGTAGAGAGTGTTACTATTTTCAACTTTAAAAACATTTTTAGCTACCATATTAATATTATTAATGGTTACAGCTTGATACCTATCCCATTCAGTATTAAGTAAGTTTGCATCACCCATTAACTCATAAAAAGCTAAATTGTTTGCTCTATTCAATAGTGACATGTCTTCGAATGCAATCATTGCCTCTATTTTATTCTTTGCTTTTGCCAACTCGTTTTTAGTCACCCCTATATCTAATAAATGTTCTATTTCAGATTGAATAGCCTGATAAGCATCATCAATAGAAATACCTTCTCTCACCTTTCCTTCTACTACAATTAAACCAGTGTCAAGACTACCTGTTTGATAACAGCTAATAGTGCTAAACAACTGTTTTTCTTTTACTAATGCTCGATAAAGTCGTGACGAAGCCCCACTACCCATAATTTCAGTAAGTAAGTCGGCAGCATAATATTCACTATCAAGCCTAGATGCCATATGCCAAGCAATGTACAATGCATCTAAAGGAACATCAGCAGAAACAGTCAATGCTCTTGCCTGCTCTTGCTTTGGTTCCTTAGGTAAATCTCTTTTATATTTATTTCCACTCGGTATTTCGCCAAACCATTTTTCAATAAGTGGTTTAACATCGTTAAGCTTGATATTTCCAGCTACACAAAGTACTGCATTTAATGGATTATAGTGTTTTTTGAAAAATGCTTCCACGTCGCTCAACTCTGCTTCTTCAATTTGTTGTAAATTCTCACCTATTGTAGGCCATTTATATGGATGAGTAGTATATGCTAGTTTACGAAGTAGGTGCCAGGCATCTCCATATGGTTTATTTAGGTAATGCTCTTTAAATTCTTCACAAACAACTTTTCTCTGCACATCCAAACTCTTCTCTGAGAATGCTAAAGACAACATTCTATCACTTTCCAACCAAAGAGCTGTTTCTATATTCTTTAATGGCAATTGTATATAATAGTTAGTTATATCATTTGTAGTATAGGCATTATTCTCACCACCTGCCATTTGTAGTGGTTCGTCGTACTCGGGTATATTGATGCTTCCACCAAACATTAAATGTTCAAATAAATGAGCAAAACCTGTGCGACCAATTTCCTCATCTCTTGCACCAACATCATAAAGTACATTTACTGCAACCATAGGGGTAGAGGTGTCTGTATGTATTAAAACTCTTAATCCATTAGTAAGAGTAAAACGTTCGAATTGTAGCATAAATGATCGTTGAAAGAATCAAAGGTAGTAGAATTAGCTGCAAAGGTTTTGCCAATTGGCTAAAGAAACTTTATGACAATGCTTCAAAAAAAATAACTTAATGTCACATGACAAAAATTGATTAATGATTATAATCAGTGAGTGAAATTCTTTTCCCCAGATCTAATTGAAACTTTTAAAACATTTTCATCGGGAGGTATAGGACAATTAAATCCTTCGGAATATGCACAGTATGGATTATATGCCTTATTGAAATCGATGACTAAGCTATTGTCTATAATATCTGAAATTTGAAAATCCAGATATCTCCCACCTCCATAAGTTGACGAATAATTAGTTTGATCTTTGAATGGGAGAAATAAATAGCTAGCATAAATACTATCTTTAGTTTTCTCTAAACTTTGATATAAGTGCAGAGAAAACTTTTGCTTTTTTAGCATAAAAGTTGCAATACCGTAAGATTTATAGTTTTTAAACTTACCGCTATGTGTAGGAATTTGAAAAGGAATACTATTAGGGGTAAGGACAATACTAGCCTTGACTTTGTATGCCTTATCAGGTTTATAGAATGATAGTTTACTTGTGTCTTTGGGTTTAAGTGGTTGCCTCTTATCTGCTAATAGCTCTTGTATATATAAACGTCTATGCGCAGCTATTGAATCTTTATACGTCTGTGCACTAACATTGTCGGTATATACAATTACCGACAATGTTAGTAATATGACTAAAAATCGACCTAAGCATCTCATTTTTCAGGTCGCATCTGAGGGAAAAACAAAACATCTTGTATCGAAACATTACCAGTAAGAAGCATAGCCAAACGCTCTATGCCAAAACCAATACCTGCAGTAGGTGGCATACCATATTCTAAAGCTCTGAGGAAATCGTAATCTATAAACATAGCTTCGTTGTCTCCACGCTCCATTAACTTCACTTGTTCTTCAAATCTTTCGCGCTGGTCTATGGGATCATTAAGCTCACTATAGGCGTTAGCTATTTCCTTACCATTAACTATTAACTCGAAACGCTCTACCAGACCTGGTTTTTCTCTATGTTTCTTGGTTAATGGGCTCATTTCTACAGGATAATCAGTGATGAATGTAGGCTGAATGTAGTTATGCTCACATTTTTCGCCGAAGATTTCATCAATCAATTTACCTTTACCCATAGATGGGTCTACTTCTATTCGTAGCTGCTTACATACTTCTCTGAGACCTGCTTCATCCATTGCACTTACATCTATACCCGTATGCTCTTTTATTGAGTCGAATATAGATACTCGTTTGTACGGAGCCTTAAAGTCAATTTCTACATTATTTACTTTTGCTATGCTGGAACCATTGGTAGCAATTGCAGTGTGCTCAAGCATTTGCTCAGTTGTTGCCATCATCCACAAATAATCTTTGTAGGCAACATAAAATTCGAGAATAGTAAATTCGGGGTTGTGAGTACGGTCCATACCTTCATTTCTGAAATTACGACTGAACTCATATACCCATTCAAATCCTCCTACTATTAATCTCTTCAGGTATAATTCGTTTGCAATACGCAAATACAGAGGCATATCTAATGCATTGTGGTGCGTAATGAACGGTCTGGCTGTGGCACCACCAGGAATGCTTTGTAAAACAGGAGTATCGACCTCTAATGCTCCTTGTTCATTAAGAAAATTGCGTATCGCATTTTTCATCTTAGTAATCTTGACGAAAGTATCTCTAACGCCTGGATTTACAATAAGGTCTGCATAGCGTTGCCTGTATTTAAATTCAAGGTCAGTAACCTCATCATATAACTCACCATCTTTTTCTTTAATTACAGGTAAGGGTCTTAGACTTTTGGTAAGCAGTGTGAATGAAGTGACATGAATAGACAATTCACCAGTTCTGGTAATGAATGCATAACCCTTTACTCCGATAATATCACCGATATCCAATAGTTTTTTCCAAACTATATCATACATCGACTTATCTTCTCCAGCACAAATATCATCTCTCTTAACGTAGACTTGTATTCTTCCTGTACTGTCTTGTAAAACGGCGAAATTAGCCTTACCCATATCGCGCACACTCATGATGCGACCTGCAAAAGAAATATCTTTATATTGATCGGCAGTAGCCTCTGAGTAACCTTCTTTTATTTGTTTTACACTATGAGTAATATGGTATAATGGGGCTGGATAGGGATCAATTCCCATTTGCTGAAGTTCTCTCAACTTGTCGCGGCGCACTAGTTCCTGTTCGCTAAATGATGTATGCATATGTGATGTATATACTTTTATAAACTGATTTTGTGAATGAATTGAAGGTTACTCAACTTACTAAGGTGCTAAATTGAAAGTGCCAACAACTTTAGTAGAGTCAGAACAAACAAAGGAGAACTCACCAATCAAATCGGGGGTAGACTTGGTGATTATAAAATGTCCTTTAACCGAGTATGTTTCGACAGCTGGTGTAGGTGACAAATATGTAGCTACACTTTGTACACTATCTAGCATGAATGTATCTAGAGCGCCTGTGTAGCCATTTATATAGAACTTCATGGTAGCACCGGATGCCATAATACCTTCTACAACCAATGCTGGACCAGTGCCACTATTTGTTTTGGTGCGCTTGAGCATAGTACCAGTGGAGAAAAACATGTAATTATCAGCATTGGCTGAAACGAAACGAACTTTAGGTGTCTCTCGTTTGTTGCATGAAACTAG
>CALRKH020000002.1:0-69293 GCA_943367855.1 Asaia bogorensis
CCTCAAGAAGTGCCTTACTTGGAAGGGCCATATCTGTCTGAAGAACATATTGAGCAATGTTCAGTAGCATACCACTTGATTATTCGGCCAAACTCTGTCAAAGCCACTAGGATTCTACTACTAATTCTTAAAAAGAAGTATCCTGATACTACTCAATATCTGACAGACACATTTATTGGCCATTTGCCTTACATATTAGAGCATACCTTTATTGGCAACAGCAAAGGAGGAGGAATAACGGGTGTTCATTACAATACCTCTGATGTGCGAATTAAGAGGCTTATCAGAAGCAATATGAATAGCCCTACACCTTTTTCACTTATTGACAAGGTCAATCCACTTACGGGAGACGTTTTACCTAAAAAACAGCCATCTACATTTTGGCCGTCGGAATGGGGTATAGAACGATGTGTTGTTGAGTGCGCCATAGCATGGAGTAATAGAGTTTCTTCTAATTCGCCAGATGTTTTTATCGGGTGCACGTCGACGGGGTTGAGGGTTAAGTTCTGCTTTAGAGGGGGTGTCCTTAAAACGGTCTATCCAGATGAAAGCAATAACGATGTTGAGGTAGAACCTCAGTTGTCTTCGGTTCTCTGATATATATAGTTACTATGGCATGTGAGATTTGCGTAGTTCGGGATGTTCTGCAGGGCATCCCGAAATGCCAGTAAAACTTCGTCTTTAACGACCTTCAACTTGACAAATATAAATGTTTAGAGCTGGAAACTGAGCGGGAGTGGAGGGAAATAGGAGAGCGGGAGAAACGAGCGAAGCCCTCCCGCTCTCCTATTTGTGCCCCTAACCGACAAAATTTCGAACCAAATTAGGGATTTGTATTATGAGTTATACCAGATAAAGCCAACTTTACGACTTTGATTGTCTGCAATATTGTTCCAAAAAAAGAAACGGCATTTATACACCGTTCTGAAATTAAAAACTTGACTTCTGAAAATGCGGTCTATTCATTCAATTTTGTTAGCTTTTTTCGGTCAATTTTTTCGTCAATTTTATACTCAAAAGCTCTAAGAATTAGGTTGTTTTCAATGTTAAAAAAAAGAACTCCATAGCTATTTAGAAACACGCATGGTATTTTTCTTGACTTATTCTCGTATTGAAAAACTTCAGTAAACATCCCAAACATACTTTTTCGCTCAGAATAGATGCTCTCAATAAATTCCTTTTTAGTTCTTCCGAAATATCTGCTAATACATACGAAGTCGTCTGAAATAATATTATATAGTCTATCAAACTCCTTAACATTACAACAATCGACAAATACCTTAATGAGCTCAATGGTCTTTTGGTCGTCAATTGGATAAGTATAATTTTTGTGATTTACGAGTTTATCAAGTATGATGTATTGTATATTTGCTCTAGGATCATCCGGATCAATTTCTAATGCCATTCTGTAGTATTTCAAAGCAGTCTCGTCAGCAACGTCGGTTTTATAGCTAAGATTTTTTTCTGCTATTTCAACATATTCTCTAAACAAATCTAAATTGCTCATTTTTATTGTAGGGATTGTATTTTGATTAATTGTTCCCATTTCAAAGTAGTCTCTACAAAATTAAATACAAATCAGCTCGGCATATATATTCTGACCACGTCGGAGCGATGGCAAATCTCCTAATTTAATGTATTGTTCACATTTTTGTATCTGGAGCAATCAAAACAGCGAATTTGATGTGAGAGTTTTTTATGGAGTCTTTAAGTTGAAAGCTGTATATGTAATTTTCAGTTCTTATCGCGGCCATACAGAAGAATAATAGTCATCGTTAATGTTTGAATTTAAAGGCAATCTCTTTCCTTTATCAAATGGATTAAAGATAGCTTCCTTTTGTAGTAGAAAGTTGATCATTTCTAAAGATACGTCCACTTTTATTGTTTGTCGTAATTTTACCAAAATTCTCCCAATATCAATGATTTGATTAAGCCAAATTGTTATTTCTTCTAAGGTTATAACAAGAGACGGTGGATCAAAATGCATTAAGTGATTTCTTAGCATTCTTAAACTATTCAAACTGCTTTTTTCTTTTTCGATGTTAAACTCTTGCCCAGATATTATAGATACCCATTTTAATTTGTCATTTAGTTTCCGCCCATGTCGTTCTCCCAGTTTAGTTTTGTCAAAAGTCCAAGAAACTAAAGGTGAATATTCTGCCTTAATGTAAAGTTGAATTAAGGCAATGTCAAGAAGCGAGACTGTATCACTAACTAAGTTTCGAAAATCAAGAATCCATTCATCTGACAAAGACTTATCGGAGTTATTAATAAGTTCTGAACGTTTATTGATAATTCGTCTTAGTAATTGAGGTTGGAACGAAGTGAACAATCTTCCTTCTCTCCTTAATATTGGGTGAATTGGGTATAGGTCACCATAATAATGTGCTTGTAAATCACCACTCGAAATTCCCATCGTCCCGGTATGATCATGCATATGAAAATTTGACTTTATTTCCGTAGAATGATCTAGCCACGCACACGTTAGATCCGGAAGATCAAAATCTTTAGGTTCAAAATCATCGTGAATTCGTAAGTAATTTGAAAAAGCCAAATAATTTATAGGCTTACTTGTCTTTTTTTGCCCAGGTGGAAATTCGTAATTGACAGACCAAGTCCTTTTTTCTTTTCGCCATTTAACAGAGCTTAAGTTTCTTTTTAAATACTGATTTGCTAGTATTAGCGAAACTTCTGTAACCATACCAGTTACCGGCTTCTCACTGAGTTGAATAAACTTATGATCAGGCGGAATGTTCTTTGAGAATTCAATACTAATATTCATGACTAATGTATTAAAAGGCAAAAACCTACGTCAACTGAATTCCAAAATAGAAAATCCACCCCTGAAAAGAGTGGATTTCGTTCTTTTTTTTCCCAATCGAGTAAAATCGAGGAAGATCGGGTAAAATCGAGTAATGTGCCCCTAACAGGAATCGAACCTGCACTACCTTGCGATAACCAGATTTTGAGTTTGCTGTATACTTATAAATGGGGGTGATTATAGTATGGTGTTGTAACAATATTGCTTTTCCGCTATTTGATGAGTTAAGTCTTTTTTATTGTTTTAGGTTATCTGAATACGGCACGAGGTTGTTGGTAAAGATTATGCAAGCGTGGGGGAAAAGGGATGGTTAGATTTTTGCGCTATTTCTGAACTGTAGCAATCTGAATTCCGTTCGAAGAACGGCTTTTATAATTAGTTGCGGTTGCCCCTTCTGAACATTAGGAACAACGATGAACAAGTCTGAAGACTTGTAAAAGTATAGACACCAGTGGAAAACACTGGCGCCAATGGGACGAGTGGGGCTTGTGTGTTTTGGGCGTTGCAAACGGGGAAGAGTGGGTGTATTAGCGTATGTGCTTGTAAGCGGATGGGAAAAGCCCGATAGTGATAAGAAAGCCCGTACGGTGCCAACGCCACTGGTGGTGGATGGAGGGTGGGACGGTGATGCCCCGCCCCTAAAAACGTTGCTGTAAGTGGTAGTGCATTGTAGCTTTATTTAGCTGTTGGGGGTGTGGCGGGGCCATGACCAGGCATAGTGGATGATGAGGCAGAGGAGCAGGACTTCTACTATGGCAGCAATGATCATATGGGGCCAGGCTGTGCCAACGAGGTTGAAAAGGGTGTAGGGTATGTAGATAATGGCGAGGGTAAGGTTGGTGTAGCGGTTGGCAGTGGCGGGGAGGGCGGTGGAAAGAAACATCATGAGTGTGGGGATGGTGATGGAGCAGAGTGCTGCTACTAAGAAGCCGGGTGTGATGCTGAATACAAATACTTTGCCTGCCATCATTTGACTGAGGACTTGTGGCATGTAGAGGTGAAAATAGTCTACATAGATATAGAGCATAGTGAAGCTGGCCCATAGGGCAGCGAGTTTTAGTTTGGTGTTGACCCTGGTGTCTATGAGTGTGGCTGAGGGTGTGCTGTGCTGATGCATGTGTATATGATTTTAGAAGTTGTAACCAAAATGTAGGCCTGGTTCTGCAAATATGAATTTGGGCCACTTATCGTCTAGCTGCTTGAAGCCAGCGGGTAGCTGGGTGTGGTAGGCGCGGTGGGTGATGGCCAGGGATGGCTGGAGGAAAAATTTGTCTTTGAATAGCTTGATGTGATAGCCGAGGCGGTAGGTGTTGAATAGCTGAAAGCCATCGTTGATTTTGGTGCCGTTTGGGTTGAAGAAGCGTTGCCAAGTGGGCATGAGGTTGAGCTCGGCATAAAAGCCTTTGTAGTAAAAATGTTGGTAGGCAAGGGATATGCCGTACTCGCGGATGTAGCCGGGGAATTGTTCTTCGGGTTTTCCGTATGCTTTGTTGAGAAACGGGTGAATGCCGTTGGGCCAGGCGTATTTCCAGGTTTTTGGTTCGAGCGAGATAACGTCTTTTGCTGTTAAGCGATAGCCGAGGTTGAGCTGGAAAAAGCTGGGCGGATTGGTGGTGGAGAGATTGCCCAGTAGAAACAGGGTGCTACCCAGGAAACAGCGTTTGAAGGAGGTGTCTGATGCAGCGTATTGGGCGGAGAGCTGGGTGCTGCATGTGAGGAGGATGGCCAGGCCAATAATGAGTTTTTTGGTTTGCATATCTATACTTGATTGATGTATGATGATGCAAAGCTAGCTGTGGGTGGTAGCTAGAAACGTTCACTTAAGTTAAGAAATGGGTTTAGTTCTTTTTGGCTGCCATACGTGCTCTTAGCCGGCTTAGTGACTGGGGTTTGATGCCGAGGAAGCTGGCGATTTGGTGCTGTGGTACACGCTGAATGAGGTCGGGTCTTTGGTGAATGAGGTTGAGGTATCGCTGTTGTGGGGAGGAGGTTCGGAAGGAGTCGAAGTCTATTCTTTCTTTGGCTAGTAGTTGTTCGGTTAGTATTCGGCAGAGGGTTTCGAACCTGGGGAATTTTTGGTTTACGGTTGCCTCCATGTCGGAGTTGGAGATAAGGAGGATGTTGTCTTCGAGGCAGTTAATATAGTATTCGGAAGGGGTTTGGCTGATGACGCAAGGGGGTGTGAGGGCTTCCATTTCGGTATAAAAGCCGGTGGTTTTTTCTTCGCCATCGAGTATGTAGTAGGTGCGTATGCAGCCTTTGAGGACAAAGTAGCTTTCTTTAGAGCGTTGGCCTTCGCGCAGGAGGATGGTGCCTTTTGGGACTGAGTGGAAAATATCGAGTGATAGGAGTGCGTTTTTCTCGTCGTCGGTGAGCTGGATGTATTTTGAGAGGAAGTCGAATAGTATGTTTTGCATAGCTGTAGTGTGCACTGTTGGGTGAACGTGTGTGTGGATGGTAGCAACCGTATGCGAAGGTAGCAAGCTAATGGGAAAAGTGCGTATATGCGTGGGCATGAGGGGAGCAGGTGATGGAAGGCAGGTATGCGGGTGATGATGGTCAGCCAGTGGGCAGGGGGTTGGGGCTACTTTTGTGGTATGCATGATATAGGAGTGGAACAACAGACATTGTTGCAGAAGTATAATGTGCCTGTGCCGAGGTATACTAGCTATCCGACGGTGCCTTATTGGCAGGAGGGTTTTGATGTGGGCAGGTGGCCTGCTGAGGTAGCTGCTGCGGGGCGAGATAGTAAGGGTATTAGTTTGTATTTGCATTTGCCGTTTTGTGAGTCGTTGTGTACGTATTGTGGGTGTAATAAGCGGATAACAAGGAATCATAGTGTGGAGGAGCCGTATATAGCTGCGCTGCACCAAGAGTGGGCTCTGTATAGGGCAGCGCTAGGCGGGCGGCCGGTGCTGCAAGCGCTGCACCTAGGTGGGGGGACGCCTACGTTTTTTTCGGCAGCCAATCTGGAGTTGTTGCTGCGGCCTATACTGGAAGATGTGGAGGTGCCTGAGCATAGGGAGTTCAGCTTTGAGGGGCATCCGAATAATACTACAGAGGAGCACCTGCGCTTGCTATATGATATGGGATTTAGGCGGGTGAGCTATGGTGTGCAGGATATAGACCCGAGGGTGCAGCGTGTGATTAACAGGGTGCAGCCGGTGGCGCATGTGGTGGCTGCTACGGAGGCTGCGCGCAAAATAGGCTATGCATCTGTGAACTATGACCTGGTGTATGGGTTGCCCCTGCAAACGGTGGATAGTGTGGCGCAGACGATAGCGGCTGTGATAGGTATGCGACCAGATAGGATAGCCTACTATAGCTATGCGCATGTGCCCTGGACGAGCAAGGGACAGCGACTGTATGACGAGGGTGACCTGCCGAGTGCTGCTGAGAAACTGGCTATGTATGAGCTAGGTAAGGAACTTTTTGCGGTGGCGGGCTATGTGGATGTGGGTATGGACCACTATGCGCTGGCAAATGATGAGCTGTGCAAGGCGCAACAGGATGGTAGCCTGCACAGAAACTTTATGGGATACACCACGCGCCAGACTGATGCGCTGATAGGGCTTGGGGTATCGGCAATAAGTACGCTGCCGGGAGGATATGGGCAGAATGATAAAACGATACAGGGGTATTATGATGCGGTGGGTGCGGGAAGGTTTGCGGTGAGTAAGGGGCACTACCTGAGTGAGGAGGATAAGCGTATAGGCGGCTATATACTAGATGTGTGCTGCAGGGGTAGGGTGGAGCTGGAGCCGGCTGATGCCCGGAAAATAATGGATATAAGCGGAACGCAGCTAGATGAGCTAGCGGCCGATGGGTTGATAGTGCGCACTAAGAATGGGCTGGTGGTGACACCAGCCGGGAGGGGGTTTGTGCGGAATATAAGCAGTGCGCTAGACTTGTACCTGATAGCTAACAGAGGTGGTAAACGACTGTTTAGCCAAGGGGTGTAGGGCTACTTGGCGGCGGATAGGATGAAGACTGCGGGCACTTTTTCGAGTGTGGGTGTGGACTTCTTCCAGTCGATAACGGTGCGCGTGGTGGTGAACTGATTGGGAGCGGTGAGATTGGCGGCGATGGATATGCGTGTGTATGGCTGGCAATGCTTGAGGAGATCGGCAAGGAGTGTGTTGTTTCGGTAGGGTGTTTCGATGAACACTTGTGCCTGCTGCTCCAGTTGGGAGCGGGTTTCGAGCTCTTTGATGCGCTTGCCGCGTGCGGGTTCCTTGAGGGGTAGGTAGCCATTGAAGGCGAAGTTTTGACCACTGAGACCTGATGCCATGACGGCGAGAATGATGGAGCTAGGGCCTGTGAGCGGCACGATAGGTGTGCCGAGTTTGTGTGCATGATAGACGAGTAGGCTACCGGGGTCGGCAATGACGGGGCAGCCAGCCTCGCTGACTACGCCTACATTGTGTCCAGCCTTGAGCCATGTGGTGAGTAGCTTGATATCGGCACCGGCGTGTTTGTCTATTTCGGATATTTCTATTTCTTCGAGTTTGAGTGTGGGATGGAGTGAGCGCAGGAAGCGGCGGCAGGTGCGTGCATTCTCGGCAAAGTAGTGGCGTAGGGTTTGGGTGTGTGTGTAAACCTCGGCAGGGAGGGTGTGTAGTGCCCCTTCGGCTAGAGGTGTAGGTATAAGTATGAGAGCGTTGCGCATATGGAAGTAAATGTGTGATAAATGATGGACTGCTTATAGTGCAGTGTATAAAGACAATAACCGGCTTTGCGGGCCGGTTACTGTAAGTATTGGAAACGGTAGTGTTGCTGTCAACTAGAATAGTTTGGGGCAAGACCAGTTGTAGTTAGGATTGCGTTCGCGCTTGTTGAAGCGGCCGAAGTAGAGCATAGATACCTCGAAAGCGCCTACACTGCGGGTAGCAGGTGCAAGGCTAGATATATTGACATCGTAGCTGATGCCGAGGCGCATCTTAGACCACTCGATGCCTACGTAAGGTGCAAGTGCATCTTGATAGCGATACCAGCTACCGAGGTAGAATATGGTATTTTTCTGGTATTCTTCGTCGTGGCCTGGGTTGAGGACGAAACCAACTGCTGCACCGAGCACCACCTCTTGCGCACCACCCTGAGCCTGATAAATGGCACTGGCGTAGAGGACAGTGTTAGGATTCATATCGAACGAGCCACCAACATATGCTGAGTGACGAGCGTTGATTTGGTTGGTATCTGCACTAAGGAATGTTTCGACTGGGCGAGTCATGTGGTACATAGAGTAACCAGCATAGAACTGTGCATGGTCGGACACCTGACCGGAGTACATAGCCCCGAAGTTGAAATCGGGATAAGTGAGATCGGCGTTGTTGAAGTTTTCGCTAGTGCCGTTGGAAAGCGTGCCTGAGCCAACGTTGTACATATCTTCGAAAGTAAGCTTAGCGAAGTTGAGGTTTTTCTGAACGAGCATGCCTTGCAAGCCAAAAGATATGTGTTGTAGCCTATCGCGGCCGAAAGCTTTGTGGTAGGCGAGTGACATACCAACGGTAGTGTTGGTGAGGCCACCAGAGCCAGACTTGTCGTAGAAGCCGAGGACCCCTACACCCAGTGCATCGCCTTCGGGTAGCTTACCTTTCATGGTAGCGAGGTCGCAAGCGATAGAAGCAGTAGTGTAAGGATTGGGCGATATAGAGGCCCATTGAGAGCGATAGTTTCCAGAGATACGAATATCGTCAGCAACAAGTCCAGTCATGGCAGGATTGAGTGTGAGTGGCGATGTGAAATATTGCGTAAAGTGAATATCCTGAGCCAAAGCACTACCTGATAAGAGTAATCCTGCACCAATACCGAGTAATAATTTCTTCATCTTGAAGCTTTTAAAAAAATCTTTATAGAAAAACTGACAGCAAAATAAGCTAATTATTCTGTCTATACAAGACATAGAGCGATATTATTTTGGTTGGGTAATATGGCCAAGTAGCTAAAAAAATGTGTCAGTGGTATTAATTGTTAACAAACTTATAGGTTTTTGTGGGTGGAGCGGTGTTGATTTATTAACATATCCACAATTTGGGTGGAATTTGTTTTGATTTCGGAAATGCTAAAATGGTGCATGATGGGCGATATGGGGAGGGTAAGTGAGTATATTTGCCTACCTGATATGCATACATTAGACCAAATAAGGAAGTGGGCTGGCGGCGAGTGGCTGAGCGGAGGAGTTGGGGATATGGTGATAAAAACCATATCTATAGATACCAGAACTATAGAGCAGGGCGAGTGTACGCTATTTGTGGCGATAAAGACTGCGCTACGAGATGGACATGACTATGTGGCAGATGCGTATAAAAGAGGCGTGCGTGCATTTGTGGTGAGTGGTGCTGTGGATGCTGATGGACTGGCTGGGGCAAGTGTGGTAGTGGTGAAAGATACACTGATGTCACTGCAACAGGTGGCAGCAGGGCATAGGAAGCTATATAAAATACCTGTGCTGGCGGTGACGGGGAGTAATGGTAAGACAATAGTGAAGGAGTGGCTGTATCAGCTGCTGGCTGATGACTATAATATAGTGAGAAGCCCTAAGAGTTATAACTCTCAGCTGGGGGTGCCACTATCGGTATGGCAAATAGCGGAAGGGCACCAAATGGCTATAATAGAAGCTGGCATATCGCAGACGGGAGAGATGGAGCGGCTGGAGCGAATAGTGCAGCCTACACTGGGTATATTTACTAATATAGGTGCTGCGCACAATGATGGTTTTGTGAGTATGCGGCAAAAGGTGAATGAGAAGTTGAGCCTTTTCAGGCATGTGGAGCAGCTGATATATTGTGTGGACCATACGCAGGTGAATGAGTGTGTGGGGCAAATGGTGCATCAGATGCGGAGTGCGGGAGCGCAGCCTACAGGGTTGTTTACGTGGTCGAGAAAGCAGGAGGCAGACCTGAGGGTGACACATGTGAGCAGTGCTGATGGAAGGACAAGTATAGATGCTGTGTATAAAGGGTATGGTATCAACATTGTGATACCCTTTGTAGATGAGGCCTCTATAGAGAATGCGATACACTGCTGGTGCTATATGTTGCTGCTGGGAGTAGATGCTGCTGTGATAGCTGGGCGCATGGCGCACCTGCAGCCAGTATCTATGCGGCTAGAGATGAAGCAAGGTATCAATGATTGTACCATCATTAACGATGTGTATAACTCGGACATAACATCGGTGCAACTGGCACTGAACTATCTGGCATTGCAAGGGCAGCATGTGCAGAAAACCGTAATCATGTCGGACATACTGCAACCGGGGAAATCGGAGCTGGACTTGTATGAAGAAGTAGCAGCTAGTGTGGTGAAGCGAGGGATACAAAGGTTTATAGGTATAGGGCCAGCCTTGTATAAATACAAGGCTTCTTTTAGGAAACATAAGAAACTAAGGAGTGTATTTTTTAAATCGACAAGCCAATTTATACAGAACTTTCATTTGCTGACTTTTAATAAGGAAGCTATATTACTGAAAGGGGCGAGGGTGTTTGCTTTTGAACAGCTAGGCGTGCTGCTGGAGCAGAAAATACACCAGACAGTGATGTCGATAGACTTATCGGCTATGAAGCACAACTTGGATGTGTTCAGGAGTCATTTGCAACCAGGAGTGAAGACTATGGCGATGGTGAAGGCTTTTGCATATGGTAGTGGTAGTTTTGAGATAGGGAGTGCGCTGCAATATGCGGGTATAGACTACCTGGCGGTGGCATATACCGATGAGGGTGTGGCACTGAGAAGGGCAGGAATAAGACTGCCAATAATGGTGATGAGTCCGGACACTACATCATTTGACCGGATGATAGCCTGGAAGCTAGAGCCTGAGTTGTATAATTTCAGATCGCTGCATCAATTTGTAGAAATAGCGAAAGCACTTGGTGTAACAGCGTATCCTGTTCATATAAAACTAGATACGGGTATGCACCGGTTAGGGTTTAATGATACGGATATGCCCAGACTAAAGGAGGTGTTAGTAGGTAGCAAGCAGGTGAAGGTAGCCAGTGTTTTTAGCCATTTGGCGGCGGCTGATGATGCTAAAGAAGATGAGTATACGAAACAACAGGCGGCACTGTTTGATAGTATGTGTAAGGATATGATAGCTGCAATTGGGTATAGCCCAATAAGACATTTATGTAACTCTGCAGCTATAGCCAGACACAAACAACTACACTATGATATGGTGCGACTAGGTGTGGGGCTGTATGGGGTGGATAGTAGTAATACGCTAGGTGGGAGCCTGAAGCTGATAAGCACACTGAAAACAAGCATAGCTCAAATAAGAACTGTGGCTAAAGGGGAGAATGTGAGCTATGGACATAAAACGATAACCAGCAAGGAGACAAGACTAGCTACTATATGTATAGGTTATGCAGATGGTTACCCGAGGGATATGGGGAATGGCAATGGATATGTGCTGGTGAATGGAAAGCCTGCGCCAACAGTAGGCTCTATATGCATGGATATGTGTATGGTGGATATAAGCGACATAGATGGAGTGCAAGAGGGCGATGAAGTGCTGGTGTTTGGTAATGAGCTGCCAGTGGAGTTGCTAGCTAAATGGCGAGGAACTATAAGCTATGAGATAATGACCAGCATATCTCAACGAGTGAAGCGGGTGTATCTGAATGAGTAATAGTTGGCAAAACTGTTAGGTGTGGAGTGGGATAGTGATAATAGCTAGTGTGTAAGAAGATGCGTTGTGTAGCTGCTCGGTGAGATTGAAGGTGATTTCTTTGCCTTGAATGACTGATAATTGCTGTATACGTTTGCGGATATTTTCAAGTCCAAAGGATTCGTGGTTGGGATTAGCTTGTTTTTTAGCCGATAAGCCTACACCATTGTCTTTGACCTCAATGTATAGTAGTAGATCCTTTTCGTAAATGCTTAAGGTGATATTGCCGGGTTTATTTTCGAGCGGTAGTATGCCGTGTTTGATAGAGTTTTCTACTAGTGGTTGTATTAATAATGGTGGAATCATTATTTCGGTCAGGTCTACTTCCTCGTCTATATTGAAAGTATAATTTAGCTTATCGTTGAAACGAAGTTTTTCGAGTAGGAGGTAATTGGCTACCAGGTCAATTTCTTTTTGAAGAGGAATAAGTTCTTTAGAGATGTTGTGCATGTTTTGGCGAATAAGGTCGGCAATGACACGGAGGTATTCGTTGGCGGCTTGTTTCTCGTTTTTATTGATGAGCCCTTGTACATTGTTGAGTGTATTGAAAATAAAGTGCGGATTCATGAGCGCATTCAGTGCTTTATACTCTGACTTTAGGAACCTAACCTTATTAGCATGTTCTTTTTCTTTTTTTGCCAAGGCTAAGGCGATGCGGGTGCGAACTATATAGACAATAGCATAAGTGACAGCAGAAAGTGCCAATAAAATAAACCACCAAGTTGCCCAAAAAGGTCTGTTAATATTGAGCGTGAACTCGATAGGACTACTAAAAGTGCCAGCCATATTTTTAGCACGCACCTTTACGGTGTAGTTGCCGAAGCCGGCATTGATGAGGTTGATGTCTTCGTTTTTGATATTGGTCCAGTAATCGGTTTTGTTTTTGGATAAAGAATATTGATAAAGGACTTTGGAGCCTGGAGCAGTGATAGTAGCAAAGCTAATAGTCATGTTTTTAGCATCGCTGTAGGGAATAGAAAGCGACTGCTGAATGTTGTAAATAGAATCGCCACTTCGCAGATTAGTAAAGGTAAGCCTTGGGGGAGGGGGTATAGTATAAATGGAGTTAGTGCTGATTTGAGTGATATCACCATTTTTTAGGAAGTAAACACTTTTGCCGTCAGAAGTTATTGTTTCGGGCTGTAAGGGAATAAATGCATTGTCTAGGACTTCAATGCGGTATTTGCCAGAGTTGTCTATACTGAGGAGCCTGTACTGATTGTTGGTAGCAATGAGCAAATGAGCAGCATCGAGCGGATAGAACTTGTCCCATATACAATTGTCGGGTTTTATGCTGTCTATTTTGTGGTCTTGTGAAACGGTGGTAGCAATTAATAACTCGTTGTTGTAAGTGAGTCCTATGATGTTGTTGGCAAGAAAGGAGAAAGATTTGAAGCGAATTTTTTTGAATTTTTTCTGGTATGAGATGGTGCCTGTGTCTGTGATTTTATAGAGTCCATATTGCGTAGCAAACCAGATGGCATCGGCAGAAGTGGTCATATAATTGATGACTTCATCATTTTTCATAAGGCTGCATTGCATTCCCTTGACCTGCTTGCTAGAGAAGGCTGCACTATTGAGTTTGATTATTCCGTTTGGTTTTTGAAAATAATAGTAGTTGTTGAGCTGATGTATGGCTGAAATATTTTGTTGCCAATCTACCCGATGTACTGAAGTGGTAGGTAGATTGATGTTGGTTTTATAAATGAGGTCGGAGTTGATGATGGCACAAAATGCACCATTGTTATTGATATGATAAGCTTGGCTGGTGAATAGTTTTCTGCTATCGATACGAATTGACTGATAGCTGAGGAGCATGTCTTGAAAATTGCTGCTAATGACATAGCAATTGCCTGATGAGGTGGCATAATAGAGTTGGTTTGCCATGCCAAAAGCATAGAGTGCTATGCTACTGTATGCCCCTTTGAAAAGGCGAGTTTCATTGAATCGGTTTTTGAGCACATATACACCATTGTTAGAAGTGCCAATCCACACATTGCCAAACAAGCCTACAGTGATACCTGTAATGTTATTGCCTGGCAGGGTATGCAGGGAATCGTTGATGAATAGACCATTGTTGGTAGCGAAATACCGATTGCCGCCAATGAGGATAATACCATTGAGGACATTGTTGGTATGCAGATACTCAGGAAAGTGTCCACATGGCTTCATGTCGGGTGAATAGAAGTTATCTTTATTGTAGAGATAGGGTTGGTTTTGGAAATTGGAGTAACAGTCTCTTAAGCCAGCACTATCAGTGCGAAGTGTATCTATATCAAAGCGCTGCCTGATATTCATTTGAGTGTCGACAATTATCTTTTCGTTTGAGAAGATAAGCGTGTATCTGTTGGTGTTTATTTTGGCATAATGCAGCAGTCGTCCCAGATTTTTGCGATCCTTGAGTGGGGATAGTTTGATAGCATTATATTTATTAATAGTAGCGTTGGCAAAGACAGCAGCACCATGATAAGATATGATGATGGAGCTATCTTTTTGAGGGATAAGGTGTTTAGCCTTGCCAAGCAGCTTGAGTGCTGCAATAGTCTTGTTGTTGCCAGCTGCATAAAAAGAGTCGTTGCGAAAGTAACAGATATTGCCGTTGGCGGTTATCATCCAAAGGTTATTGTGCTTGTCTTGCAGCAACTCGGTAACGTTATTGTCGGGCATGCCATTGAAGGTGGTGAACACATCGAACCGAATGCCGTTGTGTCTTGCAACGCCCTTGTCTGTGGCAAACCAAATGAACCCATTATTGTCTCTGTAAACAGCATTTATATTATTGCTCGGAAGGCCATTGTCGATGGTGTATTGCAAGAGGGGGTATTGCTGCGCGTGAGCAGGGTATATGAAACCTATAATAAGGGCTAAAATGAATAAATATTTAGCCATGCTGGTGTTTGTGAATAGCAAGGAATTGTTGCAGTCCGGAGAATTTGCGTCTGCTGATAGGTATTACATATTTGTCGGCTATTTCTACTTCGTCGTTTTCATCTCTAATAATTCTATTGACATGTAAGCGATTGATAAGAAAGGAGCGATGAATGCGATAGAATAAATTGTCGGGTAGTAACTCTTCGTAAAAAGATAGAGTTACGCTCATTGTAATTTCTTTGTGTTGGTTGTTTTTTCGGAATACTATGCGAGAATAGCTGCCTTGCGCCTCGAGGAAGAAAATATCTGTGAATTCGATCTCTTCTTTGTTCGAGCCGTCTTTTAGGGTTAGTTTATTACCTTTTATGCGCCTAGCTACGAGATTTCCAATTTCTTGATAATTGTCGGCAGGCAATTCCACCAGCTTTTTGTATTCTAGCCGGCTAGCAAGTTTCTTTACAGCATTCTGTAGCTCTGAGATGCTGATAGGTTTCAGAATGTAATCTACTGCATTGAGCTTGAAAGCACCAATTGCATAATCGTCGTATGCGGTAACAAAAACAACCTCGAAAGGGATATTAGGTAGTCGGGTTAGAAACTGGAATGCATTTTCGTTGGGCATTTCTATATCTAGAAAAACAACATCTGGGTTTAGGGTGTTAATAAGTTTTTCGGCTTCTTTAGTATTGTTGGCTACGCCAACTATAGCAATTTCTGAGGTATATTCTGTTAGTAGATTGTGCAGGTTTTCGCAAGCACCATGCTCGTCGTCTACTATCAGCGCACGAATAGTTGGCTGTAACATAATGTGTAGTATGGGGTATGTACTAGCTACTAAGGTACTAGCAAAAGTGAATAATAGGTATATGTGGAAGAGAAATACTGTGAAAATTGTCAGATAAGTGTATTAAGATTAGAGGAGGTAGTTGTGATACCTTGATATTTTATTACCTTCACCAGCGTAGCATATATGATGTTATTGCGCCATATTCCTTTTTTGAAGGCAGTATTTATGTACTCCTTTACTGCTTTTGGCGGGCCGCAGGGGCATATGGGGATGATGGTGAAGACATTTGCCCAGAAACGAAAAGACCTAACCGAGGCGGAATTGCTAGAGTATAATTCATTCTGTCAGATGTTGCCAGGGCCATCATCTACCCAAACCGTGATGCTGATAGCACTGAAGCGCGGAGGCATACCGCTGGCAGTGATAACACTATTGTTGTGGGTTTTTCCGGCAGCCTTTTTGATGGCTGTTTTTTCGTTTTGGGTTCATTATATGAACAAGTCGCCAGATGGGAATAAAGCACTGCCACTAGAGGCGTTTAGATTTGTGCAGCCGATGTCTGTAGGGTTTGTGTTTTATGCTGCTGCCAGGATGATGCATACCAGTATCAAGCACGTAGCTACTGCATCTATCATGCTAGGGGGCTTGGTGGCCACATTATTTATTAAATCGCCATGGGTTTTTCCTTGTTTGCTAGTGGCATCGGGTTTTGTGAGCAACTTTAGCAATAAACGTATACCTACACCATTGCAAAAGCCTAAGAAGATAAATTGGGTTCATTTGTGGGCTTTTGCTGCGTTTTTTGTGCTGGCTGGAGTGCTTAGTGAGCTATCTAGAGCACACGACTGGCCCTATGGCAGGGCGTATAATATATTTGAGAATTTTTATAGGTTTGGAGCAATAGTTTTTGGTGGAGGGCAGGCATTGCTGCCGATGATGTTTTATCAGTTTGTATCGAGGGCAGGAGCGCATGTGATGAGCACTGCTGAGCTGCTGATGGGATATGGAATGGTGCAGGCATTGCCAGGGCCAGTATTTTCTATCTGCTCTTATGTGGGTGGGTTAGCCATGAGCCAATATGGGCTAGTGTGGCAAGCTGTAGGATGCCTTATTGCCACCGTGGCTGTTTTTTTGCCAAGCACCTTGTTATTGTTTTTTCTGTTTCCTATATATGAAAATCTGAAGCATCATGTCATTATATTCAGAGCACTAGAGGGCATCAACTCTGTGATAGTGGGCATCATATGGGCATCGGGTATATTTTTGTTTAAGTCGATAGCATTTGATGTGGATCTATCTTTTCAGTGGACTAATCTGCTAATAGTAGTAATCACCTTTAGTTTGCTTTATTATTCTAAAATTCCCTCGCCACTGATAGTGCTGGGGTGGCTGCTGCTGGGGTGGAGCGTGCATGCTGGTGCCTAACAAAAGTGAGCATTGGATATAGCGCGCGTAAAGGAAGAAGAGTAGCAGACATGAGCTGTGCTGTTGTTGGAATTGTAATATAGTTTTTTACCTTAGTGTATATATAGTCACTTCATGAGCGACCCCAATCGATTTTTTACGCATTTATTCAGCTTGTCAGAATTTGATACCAAATGGAAGACCTATGGATTGACCACATTTGATGGGTGGATGCAAATAGTTAGTGAGTTTTTGTTGATAGCTGGTTTGCTTAGCTGGTGCATAGTGCTGCTGACCAATAAAGCGAATGCAACCCAAAAATTGCGTCTCTCGGCAGGCGTTGTGTTGCTGACAGCGCTGTGTGCTTTGGCTGATGTGTCTTTGTTTTGGGTGCCGCTGCATAGGGTGTATGTATTGCTACTGGCAGTGAGTGCCCTGATAGTGTGGGTGCTAGTGATAGTGGGTGTAGTAGCCAAGAAGCATGAAACTGCCGCAACGGGAGCTACTGCACTAAGTGATGAAGAGAAAGGAAGGATAACAACCGCCTATGGCAGTATGTGGCAGGCGGACCTGCAAGAGCAAACAGAGGCCGCAAAACAGCAGACAATACTGGTAGATAAGTTTTGGCGGCAGATAGCAGAGGGGGCACCTAACGGTATATTGTTTGTGGATGAAAGCGGAGTGATAACCTATGCTAATAAGTATGCAGAACAATGGGCAGGAGGAAAACTGGTAGCCGCCAACATGACGGGGCTGATAGGAGACCAATGGTATGCTATAAAAGGGGCGAAAAGAGGAGCTGGACCACAAGAGGTGAAACTGGCCAATGGTGGTTATGCAGAGATGCAAATAGTGGTGCCAGAAATGGGAGATGGTAAGAATGTGGTGGTGTATATAATGGATATAACGGCCAGGATGGCAGCAGATGCTGAGCTAGCCAAACTGAAAGCAGGATTTGATGCTAAGGTGACAGACCGCACCAAGCAGCTGGAAATAGCCAACTCGGAACTAGAGGCATTTTCTTACTCCGTATCTCACGACCTGAAAGCCCCACTGAGAATAGCTACTGGCTATGCAGAAATGCTATTGTCGGACAAAAAAGGGCTGCTGGATGATGAATATAAAAAGATGGCGAGTGGGGTGGTGACAAATGCCCGACAGATGGGTAGGGTGATAGATGCACTGCTGAACCTGGCAAGACTAGGCAAGGTGGACCTGAATATGCATGCTGTGGATATGCATGCGATACTACACTCGTCTATAGACGAGCAAATGACTATGAAAGGTGGACCAATAAAGTTTACCATAGGTGAGGTGCTGCCTGCCCAGTGCGATGGGGTGCTGATAAGGCAAGTGTGGAATAACCTGCTATCGAATGCGATAAAGTATTCGTCTAAAACATCTAACCCATCGATAGAGATAGGCTCTGTGCGCCAGGGTGACTATGTGGAGTATTATATAAAAGATAACGGTGTGGGTTTTGATATGCAGTATGCCGACAAGTTGTTTAATGTGTTTTACAGGTTGCACAAGAAACAAGAGTATGAGGGAGTAGGCGTTGGGCTGGCACTGGTGCAGCGCATATTGACTAAACACAATGGTATGATATGGGCAGTGGCTGCTGAGGGCAAAGGTGCAACTTTTTACTTTACCCTGCCAGCATAGAAAGAAGGTGAACAGATGCGGCCAAAAGTGTGTGAAAAGATGGGGGATTTTTGAGGTGGCGAGTTAATAGTGCTTAAAGGTTATTACATTCATGAATTAAATGCTTATTGTAAATAGATGAGGAAGTTTATCATATTGCCATTAATGGCACTGCTAGCACTACCAGCTGCGGGCAAGAATAAAAAGAAAAAGAAGAACAAAGGGAAAGCCGTAGCTGCTGCCCCTGCACCCAAAACAGACTCGGCCGCCAGTAAAAAGGGGCCTAAGCCTTTTGCGAAGGTGATAACAGATAAGGCGATTTCGAAAGCTGGTCTGTTTAAGGTGCATAAGGTAGAAGATAAATGGTACTTTGAGCTGCCAGACTCACTGCTGAACAGGGAGATAATGGTGACAACCCGCTTTAGTAAGATAGCTGGCGGTGGTGGTACCTATGCCGGAGAGATGGAAGGCAGAAGGACGGTGATGTTTGAGCGTGGGCCTAACAATGATGTGTTTATGCGAGTGATAGCCAATATAAGTGTGGCAGACTCCAGCACAGAGATTTTTAAGGCGGTAGCTAATTCTAATCTGAACCCTATAGCATGGACTTTTGAGATTAAAGCGCTAAGCAAAGATTCGGCTGGAGTGGTGATAGATGTGACAGACTTCTTCAAAGGGGATAACCAGCCGGTGAGCTTGAGCCCTATGTCGAAGAAACGCTACAACTTGGCCAATCAGGTAAGTGATCGTTCGTACATATCGTCTATCAACACGTATCCAATAAACACGGAAGTGAAAGTGGTGCGTACGTTTTCATCTACACCACCAAGCGGGCCTACACCAAATGTGCCTGGGCAAATGCCTAGCGTGACACTGCCTGCTGCCTATGCTGCTGGTGCAGTGACGGTGGAAATGAATAACTCCTTCATACTGCTGCCCAAAGTGCCTATGGCCAAGCGACTGTTTGACCCGAGGGTAGGTTACTTTGCCGATGCGTATCAGAAGTTTGACGATGACCAGCAAAAGGTAGATGAGGAGATATTTGCTGTGCGCTGGAGACTGGAGCCCAAGCCAGAGGATGTGGAAAAATACAAGCGTGGAGAGCTGGTGGAGCCGCAGAAGCCCATCATCTACTATATAGACCCTGCTACACCCAAGAAGTGGCGCAAGTATCTGATACAAGGTATTAACGACTGGCAGGTTGCTTTTGAGCGTGCGGGATTCAAGAATGCTATTTGGGGTAGAGAGTTTGATACAAGCGATGCAACAATGAACCTGGAAGACGCTCGTTTTTCGGTGGTGCGCTACTTGCCATCGGATATACCAAATGCTTATGGGCCTAATGTGCACGACCCGCGCACGGGCGAGATATTGGAGAGCCACATAGGTTGGTATCATAATGTGATGAAGCTAGTGCATGATTGGTACTTTGTGCAGGCAGCAGCAGTGGATGAGCGTGCGCGCAAAATGGAGTTTGACGATGAGCTGATGGGACAATTGATAAGATTTGTATCGTCTCATGAGGTTGGGCATACGCTAGGGCTACGCCACAATATGGGTAGCAGTAGCTTAACCCCTGTGGAGAAACTGAGAGATAAAGCATGGGTGGAGGCAAATGGGCATACGGCATCTATAATGGACTATGCACGCTTCAACTATGTGGCGCAGCCTGGTGATGCGATAAGCGATGCTGGTATGTTTCCGCGGATAGGTGACTATGACAAGTGGGCGATAGAGTGGGGCTATAAGCTGACCTATGCTGCTGACCACAAGGCAGACCAAAAGGTGGTGAATAAGTGGATAATAGATAGCCTGAAAGCTAACCCTAGATTGTGGTTTGGTACAGAGACCAATCCGTTTGACCCACGCTCTCAAACAGAAGACCTAGGTGATAATAGCATGGTGGCCAGCACCTATGGCATAGCTAACCTGAAGCGTGTGGTGCCCAAACTAGTGGATTGGACCTATGAGGAAGCAGATAAGTATGATAATCTGGAGACAATGTATAATGCAGTGGTGTCTCAGTGGAATAGATACATGGGGCATGTGGTGAAGAATATAGGTGGTGTATACGAAACGCCAAGAAGTGTGGAAGAGACTGGTAAGGATGTATATGAGCCAGCGCCGGTGAGCAAGCAGAAAGAAGCGGTAGAGTTTCTGAACAAACAGTTGTTTACTACTCCAGAATGGTTGCTGAACAAAGATGTTCTTAACAAGATAAATAATCCTGTGGCGGTGGACGCGGTGACCAATGTGCAGGTGAATGTATTGAACAGTTTGTTCTCTGTAGCCAGACTGAACAGGATGGCTATAACGGCGCAACGGTATGGTGCGGATAAAACCTATGCTATAGTAGACATGATGACTACTGTGAGAGATGCTGTGTGGCAGGAACTGAAGAGTGGAAAAGCAATAGATGGTTACAGACGCAGCCTACAAAAGGCCTATGTGGAGGCACTGATAAGGAACATAAAACCAATGGAAGGTAATGTGAACCAAGCAGTGGTGAATAATAGCTGGAATACGGATGCGGTATCTATATCGAGAGGGCATCTAAAAGAGCTGAAACAACTGGTAGATGCAGCTGCCGGCAGAACTGGTGATAAGGTGAGCAAATATCACTTGCAAGATGTATCGGCAAGGATAGAGCAAGCTTTGAAGCCTAAGAATTAGTCGCTAATATTAGCGGTGTTTAAAGCACGACAATCAGGTAATGGTTGTCGTGCTTTTGTTTTGTGGAAATGTTAAAATGTGTGTTGAGTTTTGGAGTTGTTTTGATGTTACGAATGTTTTCGTAGGTTTGTGTACGAATTAATTCGTAGGAGGTGATTATGCAACAATTGAAACCGACAGAGAGTGAGTTAGAGATACTGAATATACTGTGGAGCAAGGGTTCTGCAACAGTGAGAGAGGTGCATGATGAGCTAGAGAAAATAAAAGAAGCGGGCTACACTACTACACTAAAGCTGATGCAGATAATGCACGATAAGGGTTTGCTGAAGCGAGATGCGAATATGCGAAGTCATGTGTACACAGCTAATGTATCGAAAGAGCAGACTCAGGGGCAGCTGGTGAAAATGCTGATAGACTCGGTGTTTGGAGGTTCGGCAGGGAGGCTGGTAATGCAAGCACTTGGTAACCATAAAACGAATAAGAAAGAGATAGAGGAGATAAAGAAGTATCTGGAAGACATGGAGCGTAAGGCTAAGTAATAAGCTGATGTACTAAAAGCACTAGATATGAGTATGATATTTGAATCTGGGAATATGATGCACGCACTGGCAGTGGCTTTGCTACACTCTCTATGGCAAGGTGGGCTGGTATATGGGGCTATGAGGCTGATGCTGAAGGTGATGGGTAAGCATGATGCCAGCGTGCGCTATACTATTTCGTTTGTAGGGCTGATGACCGTGGCGTTGTGGTTTGGTGCTACGCTGATGGCTAACTATGATAATAGAGATGAGTGGGCGCAGGCAAGTGGAGCTGTAAGGGAGCTAGCAAGCGCAAGAACCTGGCAAGTGCTATCTAGTGGCGGAGTGGGTGTAGATGTATTACACATGTTAGAGCCTTATTGGTTGTTGTTGTATTGTGTGGGATTTGTGGTGATGGCCATGCGACTGTTGCTGGGAGCTGCTGGAGTGCTGCGGCTGCGATATAGCGGCACAACAATGGCGCCTGCGGAATGGAGGCAGTATGTGCAGTATTGGGTAGAAGAGTTAGGTATAAAAAGGGTAGTAGCGGTGAGGGCATCCACACATGTGACTGTGCCAATGGTGGTGGGCTATATGAGGCCTGTGATATTATTGCCAGTGTCGCTAGTAGCGCAAATGCCACTGGTGCAAGTGGAGTCTGTATTGCTGCATGAGCTGGCACATATACGCAGGCACGATTACCTGCACAATGTGTTGCAAAGTGTGATAGAGACAGTGTTGTTTATTAATCCGTTTGTGTGGATGATATCGCATACTGTAAGAAAAGAGCGGGAGCTGTGCTGTGATGATGTAGTGATGGCCAACACAGATGGGAATGCGTATGCTCATGCACTAGCCAGCCTAGAAGAGAACAGGCAGCAACAAGTAGCCTTGGCGATGGCTGCAACTGGGAATGGATATTATTTGCTCAACCGTATAAAACGAATAATGGAAATGAAAGACAACAACAAGAACTACCGTAAATCGTCGGTGGTGCTGGCAGGAGTAGCTGCAGCGTTATTTTTGGGTGCAGTGGTGGCAATAACACCATCTGTGGCCCAGCAAGTGAACAATAAGCAGAAGACCAGCAAACAGGTGGTGACCAGCAAGGTGGTAACCGTGGATAGCAATGGTAAACGCAAAGTGGTGACTAAGACCACAACAACAGGTAGTGATATGCCTGCTAAAGAAGAAGAGGAAGAGCAACTAAATGTGAGCCTCAGTGTGCGTGATGATGAGCAGGGGCATACGAGGGCTAAAGTGCAGGTGAGCACAACAGATAAAGAGACGGGTAGGCAAAAGACTAGCCGCAAGGAAGTAGTAATAGCATCGGCACATGAGGTGAGTGAAGATATAGAACGAGAGCTGGATAGGATACTAGCGGAGCTGGGTAATGCCAAAGTGGATGGCTAAACACTGAAAAGAAAGGTGGAAGAAGTGCTAGCCGAGGTGGAGCAAGAAATGGGCGCAGAGTGGGATAGATCTAAAACGAGAGCAGAGCTACACAAAGCACTGGAACGTAGCCGAGAAGAACTGGAAGCGGCTAAAAAAGAAATGCACAGAAAGCGCAGCGAGCTAAGGAAAGAACGCAATGGTGCTGTAGATTATCGTGCAGAGGCGGATAGAGCTGCTGCGCAGCGCAAAGCAGACGAGCGTGCATATGAGGCAGACAAGAGGCAGGCTAGAGCCGAAGCCGAACGAGCTGAGGCGGAGGCTAAAGAAGCCGCAGGTGATTTGATAGTAAACCGTATGCTAGACCAAATGGAAAGAGAAGGGTTGATAGACCGTAAAAGAAAATATAGAGTAGAGAAGGACGGAGATATGCTATTTATAAACGGCGAAAAGGCAAATAGCAGTGTTGCTAAAAAGTATCTGCCAATGATGCAGGGCAATGAGGTGCTGATAAAAGGTAGTGCACAGACAATGAGCATATCAGTGCGGGATTAGACAGAGCAATAAAAATAACAGATTCACTAACCACTTCATAAAAACCAGAAACCGGCCCCCTTTTCAGGGGGCTGTGTTGTGTGTGGGGGTAGGAGGGAGCGGATAAACGGTTATTTTTGCGGGCAACGCAAAGGCAAAGTATGGCAAGGTATGTATTAGAGGTAATGTATGATGGTACTGCATTTCATGGGTCGCAGATACAGGGAGATACGCCTACTGTGCAACTAGCAGTAAATACTGCATTGGCTACACTGATGCGAATGCCCATAGAGACCTTTGGTGCTAGCAGGACAGATGAAGGGGTACATGCGCTACGCAATTATTATCATTTTGATACGGAGCTGGCGATAAAGCCGAGTTTTTTGTATAATATGAATGCTGTGTTGCCGCAGGCTGTGGCAGCGGTGGGGCTGTATGTGGCCAATAAAGCCGAGTTTAACTGTAGGTTTGATGCTCAGGAAAGGGCCTACAGGTATAGAATATATACTGCCAAGAATCCATTTAATGTGGGGCGAGCTTATCAGTTTCCGTTTGCAATTAATAGACAATTACTGGATGCAACAGCACGGGTGATACTAGCTACTACTGATTTTGAATCGTTTGCGAAGCGGAATGCGCAAGTGGCTACCCACAACTGCTACATAAAAGAGTCGAGGTGGGAGGAGCATGGCGAAGAGCTGCACTATGTGGTGGTAGCTAACCGATTTTTGAGAGGGATGGTGAGAGGGTTGGTGGCTACACAGCTGCGGCTGGCCAGGATGGGAAAGACGGTGGATGCGCTGCATGAAATTATTGTGGCTAAGGACTGCCAGCGGGCGTATTTTAACGTTCCGGGTTATGGGTTGTATCTAGAGGAGGTTAGATATCCTGATGGATATTTAACAATGGTGCAGTGCAAATAATGTTAAGGTATTTATTATTGCTAAATATTGATAAAAAGTACACTTTTAGTGCTTTGGGTTAAGTCTGTGTGAACTTTGTGCTACGTATATTTAAAAAAAAATAGGACATATGCTGGTAATAGTTTAAAAATTTGAGTACTTTTCGCAAACGTTTCCTAAACTAATGTGATATGAGATTAGTACATTTTTACCCACAACCGTCGGGGAAGAAGGAAAGAACGCGAAATTTCCGCAGTGCGCGCTCTCTCTTTTTGGCCGGAATGTTATTGGTAGCAGCGCCGCTGGTGAGCAGGGCCGCTTCGCCATTTGCGCTTTATGGTGCTTCGCAGACCCATACTATTTGCGATAACCAGCCTATAGATGTATCTGAATGGCTTAAGGTAGCAGATATAGATCTTGATGAGACACTAACCTGGACAGTGGTGACTACAAGTGGTGGTACACTGAGCGGAGATGGTGCTACTGCCAGCTCTGGAGGTTCGGGTTCTACACCGGGCGGTGGTATGATATTTACTCCTACACCGGGTGCAACATCAGGTGGTTTCTCTGTAATAGTTGATGATGGTACAGGTAATAACGTACTTATTACCGTATTGCTGACTATTAATGGTGGTCCTTCATTGAGTTTAGGAACTATGCCTGCAGTATGTCAGGGTGTAACATTGGCTCGTATACCATTTGGTGACTTGCATAATGTAGGGCCAGATACGGTAGTATTTAACTATACAGGCGCTCCACAAACATGGACTGTACCATCAAACGTAACCAATGTACGTTTTGATGTTATGGGTGCATCTGGTGGATTTGAAAATTATTACGCAACGTCTACACCGGGCAAAGGTGGCAGGGTGCAAGGTATCTTGTCTGTATTGCCTAATACCAATCTATCTATAAATGTAGGTGGCCGTGGCGGTGACGGTTCACCATCTGGTGCTATAGGTGGCTGGAACGGTGGCGGAAGTGCTTCGTTTTATTTTTATGCTAGTGGTGGTGCCGGCGGTGGAGCATCTGACATACGCATAGGCGGCACAGGCCTAGCCAACAGGAAAATAGTAGCTGGCGGTGGTGGCGGTGCTGGTGCGGACCTTGGCAGTACTAAACGTGGTGGTGCTGGCGGTGGATTGACCGGCGGATCATCTGAAATAAATGACTTTAACTCTCCTGCGCGTGGTGGTAACCAATCGGCTGGTGGTGCAGCAGCGGTATATTTTGGCTGGGCATCGGGCACATTTGGTGCTAGCGGAGTAGGTGGCAATGGCAGCGTTGATGGTATATCTGGCGGCGGTGGCGGTGGCTACTTTGGCGGTGGCGGTGGTGTATGGAATGGCGGCGGTGGCGGCTCTTCTTACACTGACGGTACAAGCGTGAGTGGTGCAACACATACACAAGGCGTGCATGAGGGAGACGGTGTGGTGAATCTGTATTATGTAGACCCAGGTACTTATACGATTATATGGGATGCTGCTGCAGATGCTGCTGGTTTCTTGAATGTGGCTAATGCTGTATTGCCTACAGATTATGATTTTGATGTAGCAGTGCCTGCTAGTGCAGCCGCTGGTACTTACCATGGTACACTTACCATTAATAATATGGAATGCTACAGTGTAGAATATCCAATTTCTATAACTGTGAAACCACGTCCTACTATTAGTGCGGTGCCAGATGTAACTGTTTGTCATGGAGACATGGTGCCAGACATCTTCTTTAGTAGCTCTGTGAGCGGTAGTGCCAACAACTGGGTAAATGACAATCCAGCAATAGGCCTAGTAGCTAGTGGAGAAGGTCATATTCCTGGTTTTGCACCTATTAATACTACACCATTCCCAGTATCGGCAATGGTGACAGTAACCCCAGTAGCTGACGGATGTATAGGATTGCCTACATCGTTTAATATAGTAGACAACCCGATACCAATGCTTAACAGCACTACAACGCCGGCGTATATATGTAATAATTCACTATTTAGCTACATTCCTAACAGTCTTACACCAGGCACTAGCTTCTCTTGGAGCCGTGCTGCAGTGACAGGCATAGCCAACCCTGCTAATTCGGGCGTAGGTAATCCGAATGAGACATTAACGAACCTAACAGAAGAGCCAATAGCTGTAACATATGTGTATACACTAACAGCTAATGGATGTAGCAATGTGCAAAATGTGACTGTGGTAGTAAATCCTACTGCAACACTATCTAGCACACTAACACCTGCTGCGGTTTGTAACGGTGCGCCATTTGTATATAACCCAACAACAGGAACAACTGGTGCTAGCATCAGCTGGAGCCGTGGAGTAGCTGCAGGCATCAGCAATGGTGCTGCTACTGGTATGGGTAGCATTAGCGAAACGCTGAACAACGTATCGACTACACCACGCACAGCTACCTATGTAATATCATTGACAATAGATGGCTGTACTACTACACAAAATGTGCCAGTAACTGTTAATCCAGTACTTACACTTACTAGTGGCACTACACCACTGGTAGCCTGTGAAGGACAATTGGTGACCTATGAAGCAACCAGCAATGTGCCAGTAGCTACACTATCTTGGAGCCGTGCTGCAGTGGCAGGTATAGACAACCCAGCTGCAACAGGAGTAGGCAACATAGCAGAAACATTATCTAACAGCACACCAGCAGCAATAACTGTAACGTATGTGTACACACTATCTGCATATGGATGTAGCACGACACAGAATTTGAATGTGGCTGTGCGCCCAATACCAGTATTGAGCAGCACACTAACACCAGCAGATATCTGTACTAATTCATTGTTTGCCTACACGCCAACAAGTGCAACATCGGGTGCAAGCTTCCGTTGGTTCCGCGATTTGGTGCCAGGCGTATCTAATCCAATAGCTGATAACGTGCCAGGCTCTATATCTGAAATATTGGTAAGCACAGCTGACACAGCAGTGATAGTGCCATATGTATATGAAGTATCGGCAGCTGGTTGTAATGGTAGCGATACTGTAAGAGTACGTGTGAATCCATTGCCAAAGTTGAGCAACGACCTATCGAGCCTTGCAGTATGTGATAGTGCAATATTCAACTTCACACCAACAAGCATACTATCTGGTGCAACTTTTGCTTGGTCTCGTGCATTTGTATCTGGTATATCAAACTTAGCTAACACTGGCACTAACAATCCGGCAGAGCGTTTGAACAACACCACTTACATAAGCGTACCAGTAACGTATGTGTATACAGTAACAGCAAACGGATGTACCAATACACAAGCAGTGGTAGTGAATGTACGTCCATCGGCATTGTTGGAAACAGATTCTGCAATAACCTGTAGCGGTGCTCCATTCGAGTTCAAGCCAGTTAGCTTTACAACAACAGCAACATTTGAGTGGTCTCGTGCAGCAATAAGCGGCATAACACCAAGCACACGCAATGGCGCTGGTAATATAGTAGATACGCTTACATCTTCATCAACATCTGACGTAGCAGTTACTTATGATTTTGAATTGAATGTAGCAGGATGTATCAACGAGCAGAAATTTACCGTAATAGTGAATCCTGCACCAGCAGTGCCAGTGATAGGTACTAAACCAGCCTCTACAGTATGTGCCAACAGTACGTTCTTAAACTTTGGTGCAGCTACATTGCCACCATCGGGCATGAGCTATAGCTGGAGCGCAGAAGGAGCAACAGTACACAGCACAGGTAGCACAGGTCAGTATGCAGTAGTAAGCTTCCCAGCACCAGGCACTGCAACAGTGACCCTGACTGCAATGAACAATGCAACTACATGTATGAGCAAAACAAATACAGAGATAACTGTAAGCACTGCTCAGGCCTACACGCCAAACATCATCTACTTTGACGGACAGTTTATATGCCAAGAAACTGGTGTGAAGAGCTACCAATGGGGATATGATGATACTAAAACAATGGACTCTACCATACTAGTAGGAGAAACTAACCAAAACTATTACAATCCTGTACCGGGCTTGGAAGGAAGAAACTACTGGGTGATAACAGACAAAGACGGATGTGTGCAAAAAACTTACTACAATGTGCCAACAGGCGTGATAGATATGAGCCAAGAAGCTGCAAGCATGAAGCTATATCCGAACCCTGCTAGCAATGTGCTGAACATGCAAGTGAACAGCGTGGTGCGTGGTGAGATTACCTTCCAAGTATATGACCTAATGGGCCGTCAGTTAACAACAGTAAAAGCTATTAACAACAGCGCATCTGTAAATGTAGATCAGCTAGCGGCTGGGGCCTACATGGTAGAATGCTATGCTGATGGTGCAAAAGTGGCTGCTGCAAGGTTCATCAAAAACTAATCTCTCAACAATTAAAACACACTAAATGAAACGAATATTTTTCTTGTTGATGGCGGCAGCCGGTGCGTACTCGGCAGGTGCGCAGACAAAAGATGCCGGAAAGACACAGTATAGAGACGATGCACTGCCACGCTGGGTGATAGACGCCAACCTGATGGGAGGTGTGCTCACTAACGACCTAACAGCGATTAATCCGGTTACTAGATTTCAAAATGCGCTAAGCTCATCTCGCATTAGCGGATTGAAATTTGAAAACGGACTGTCGTTTGGCGGTAATGCACAGATAGGTTTCTTCTTTGACAATAAGAGTCATTTTGGTATAGGAACAGGACTTATGTATCTGGCACAGCAAGGTGATGTGACTATGGATAGGTTCAGCGTTCAGTATCAGAGCTTTGATAAGAACGGCAATACTTTCCGCCAGATCATCAATGCTGATGCACCTGTAAAGGAACAACTGCGCACTACCAACATCAGCATACCAGTAGTGTTGAAATATAAGCACCGTTTTACACGCCGCTCGGGCATAACTGCTGATGCAGGACTAGTGTATAACGTGAGCATGAAGAACAACTACACTACTAATGGAACCTTTACGTATGAGGCCATATACAGACATGCTACTACACCAAATGGTATAGTGACTCTTTATGACAATGGAGCAGTACCTGCTAACACAGACCTAGTAATAACACAGGCGCAATATCTGGCAACACACCCTGGTGGCGATGTGGCTAACTACCTGACCAACCAACGTAACATAGGTTATAATGTAGGCTACCAGATGGCGCCAGAGAAAAATACAGGTTCTGTAAACTTTGTACAGAGCTCAGTAGGTTTCTTGTTCCAACCATCGTATAGCTACTACTTTAACGACAAAGTGGCGCTGAATATAGGTGGTTACTATCTGTATCAGATATTCACTAATGCACCTACTGGTGCCCGCCTGACAGATAAGGTAGGTGAGTATAATTCATTCCTCAACAATGTAACTACTGCTAAGGCAAACTCTTATGGTGGTAACATAGGTGTACGTTTCTACTTCTCTAAGTTTAGCGACCGTGATAAAGATGGTGTGCCGAACAGATTTGACAAATGTCCTTGGACACCAGGTGTGAAGGAGTTTGACGGATGTCCGGATACGGATGGTGACGGTATACCAGATTCTCAGGATTCTTGTGTAGATGTTCCAGGTTTGAAACACTTTAACGGATGCCCAGACAGCGATGGCGACGGCATACCTAACTATGATGATGCTTGTCCTTATCAGGCTGGTCCGGCTAAATTCCTTGGCTGCCCAGACACAGATGGCGATGGCATACCTGATAGCGAAGATAAGTGTCCGAACGAGGCTGGTCCGGCTAACAATGATGGTTGCCCAGTGCCTCCACCACCACCGCCACCACTGCCTGCGCCAACACCAATACGCGAGCATGATATGAGTGAGCCAATCTTGTTTGAAGTAGGTAAAGCTAAGATAAGCGATGTGTCTCTGCCAATACTAGCTGAAGCAATAATGGAGCTGAATACACACGAGAACGCCTTTATCATGATAGATGGTCACACGGACATAACAGGTGGTAATGCCATCAACGATGCGCTTTCTTACCGTCGTGCGAATGCTGTGAGAAAATATCTGATAGATATGGGTGCTAATCCTAAGCGTATGATAGCAGTGGGACATGGTAGCCGCCAACCAATAGCAGACAATGCTACAGTGGAAGGACGTGCTAAGAACCGTCGTGTAATAATGACGTTGAAACACCGCTAGTTTTCTAAGATTGTACAATGAGTTGCTTAGGCTATCCGCAAGGGTAGCCTAAGTTTTTTATGTGCGGTTTTTGTGGAAATTAAGGCGTTGTACGTCTAGTATATGAACCTAAAAACTAAGCTATATGAAACCTGTAAATGAGCCAAACGCGCACTATCTGGATCTTATCTTTAAGAATAGAAACAAGGCGTATGGCGGCTACCAGCTGCGAATGGATTATGGAAGCCGACTGAAAAAAGCTGTGCTGATAACTTATAGCACTCTAGCAGTGGTGATGCTGCTACTGTCCTTCAGGCCGGCACCCAAAGTGCCAGCAATAGTAGCTGACAGACCGGGGGTGATAAAGGTGCACGAAGTGGACCTGAGTAGTAAGCCCAAGATGCCCCAACCACCTGCTGCGCCCAAAGATGCGACCCCTAAAACAAACCTGCACACCGAACCTAAGATAGTGAGCGGCACAGTGCCCGAGGAAAAGCAAATGCACCATAACCAAGAAGTAGGACAAGGGGAGATAGGTAAGGGTGGAGGAACGGACAGTGCAGGTGTGGCAGGTGGAGCGCCAGGAGGAGAACCTGGTGGCGATGTGCTACCCAAGCCGGAGGTGAAAACTGAACTGCCGAGGACGATAGCAGAACAAATGCCACAGTTTGACGGCGATATGATGGCATACCTGGCCAATGCGGTAAAATATCCGGATGAAGCAAGGAATGCAGGCATAGAAGGACGGGTGCTAGTAAGATTTGTAATAGCAGAAGACGGTAGTGTGCAGGAGCCTGTAGTGGTGAGGGGAATAGGTGGCGGATGTGACCAAGAAGCTCTAAGAGTGGTGCAAGCAATGCCAAAATGGCATGCTGGCAAGCAAAATGGAAGACCAGTGAAGGTGTTTTTTACGATACCTATAAAGTTTGTACTGGAGTAGAAAGGTGCTAGTGCAACTATAAAAAATGAATGCGTGCAGCTTACTGAAAGCGGTAAGTAGCACGCATTCGTTGTGCTAGTTTTTTCGTATGTTTGTCGTTATTGGTAAATATTTATTAACGGTTGACAGAGACCGTTTACCTGTGCAGAATGGAGCAACGAACGTTGGTGGTAGGCATATATCATGCATACAGACAGTAGTCTGGATGCAAAATAGGAAGGTAAACGAGGGTCTGTTCGATATAAAACTATTCTGTAAAGATGGGATGTGGTAATTGTGGCTCGGGTGCCAATGGCAAACCTAATGGCTGCAAAGGAAATGGCGGCTGCAGCACAGGCGGCTGTAACAGATTGAATGTATTTGACTGGCTAAACACATTGCCGCTGCATGATGGGGCAAAACCTTATCCGATAGTAGAGCTATCATTTAGTAAGGGTAGCAGGAAGGAGTTCTTCAGGAACAATACCAACTACATATTTGAGAAAGGCGACTGGGTGACAGTGGAAGGAACCAGTGGTGTAGATGTGGGGCAGATAAGCCTGACAGGCGAGCTAGTGAAACTGCAGCTGAAAAAATATAGTGTGAAGGAACAGGATGTGGCGAAGCGTGTGCTACACCCGTCTACCGACGAAGAGCTGGAAATAAGTGCTAAAAACAAAGAGCGCGAGCCTGAGACACTAATAAGATCGAGAGCGATAGCGAGAAGCCTAAACCTAGACATGAAGATATGTGAGGTGGAGCTACAAGCTGATGGTAAAAAAGGCACTTTCTTCTACACTGCTGACCAGCGTGTGGACTTCAGAGAATTGATACGGGTGTTTGCCAATGACTTTAAGCTGAAGGTGGAGATGCGACAAATAGGAGCCAGGCAAGAGAGTGGCAAAGTGGGTGGCATAGGTTCTTGCGGCAGAGAGTTGTGTTGTAGTACCTGGCTTACTGAGTTTAAGTCGGTGAACACGACAGCGGCCAGGTATCAGAATTTGTCTATCAACCAGACAAAGTTATCGGGACAGTGTGGGAGATTGAAGTGTTGCCTGAACTTTGAGCTGGATACCTATATGGATGCATTGTCGGTTTTTCCGGATCATGCAGAGCACCTGGAGACAGCAACAGGAGTGGCACACCTACAAAAGAAGGATATCTTCAAGAACCTGATGTGGTATTCTTACTCGGGCAACAATAAGCAATATCCGCTAACGATAGAGCGTGTGCGAGAGATAGTGGCCATGAATAAGGCTGGCAAGAAAGCGGAAGAATTGGCACCTGTGGAACTGGAGACAAGAGGTGCGAGAGGAAGCATCAAGACTGTGGATATGGGCTTTGTGAATGATGTGGGTCAGATAACCCTGAAAGCACTAGAGAAGAAAGGCGGTAATAATAACAAGAAGAAAAAGAAGCCAAGCGGAAAAGCTGAGGGTCAGCCACAACAGCAAGCGAGACCTGCCCAGGCGCAGCCAGCTAAACAAGAGGGTGGGCAACCAAAACCTAAACAGGAGCCAAGACCAAACCAGCCGCAAAAGCAAAATAATAATAAACCTCAGCAAGCCCGACCCCAACAGCAAAATGCTGATGGTGGTGGCGCACAAAAGCCTAACCAGCAGCCAAGGCAGCAAGGGCAGGGTGGAGGACCTAAACCGCAACAGCAAGCGCGACCTCAACAGCCACGCCCAGAGGGTGGAGGTGACAACAAGCCTGCACAAGAAGGAGGACAGCAAAATAAGCCTCGCCCACAACAGCAGCCAAAAAGAGAAGGGCAGCCAGAAGGGCAAGGACCTAAGCAGGGCGGTGAAGACCGCAGACAACAGCGCCCTCAGAACAATGGCGGCGGTAATGCTGCAAGACCACCACGCCCAGAGCGGCCTCAAACACCTAAAGGTGAGCAGCCCAATGCGCCACAAAAGCCACAAGGTGGTGCTACACCGCCGGCTAGTGAGGGCTAGAGGGTGATGTGTGTAATAAAATAGTTGAAGTATATGGGCAGGCCACAAGTAGTGGTCTGCTTTTTTTGTGTGGGTGGGTGGGGGAAGTTCCGGATAAGGGTATAAAACAAAATAGTCGCTCAATGAGCGACTATTGGGGATTTCTGTGGGAGCACACGGGTTCGAACCGCGGACCCTCTGCTTGTAAGGCAGATGCTCTGAACCAGCTGAGCTATGCTCCCTTTCCGTTTGGGAGTGCAAAGATAAGTGCGGTTTTGGAAAATCCAAAAGTAAAGTTGTATAAAAGTTAAAAAATGTAACTTCTGTGCTCTAGTAGGGCCATACAAACACAACTACTAAAATTGCATAACTAGTCACTAAAATTTTAAACGCAAATTGTATCTTGCTAGCAAATCAACACACTCCCAAATGAACGATGCGCTGTCAACAACAATTTCTGTTTTATTGATTGAAGATGAAGCTGCTTGGATTTACACTATAAAATTTATACTCAAAGAACTTGGTTTCGACTTAGTAGCTACTGCTTCTACAGTGGAAGATGCATTACCAGCAATAGCTGAACAAAATTATGATGTCATATTACTTGATATAAATCTTAATGGTGCTAATAGCGGACTGGAACTTGGAAAGATAATCAGCACTGCTTACCAAAAGCCCTATATCTTCATCACATCCGATATTAATACCGGTCACAAAGTAACAGCAGTTGCAAAACCATCAGCATTTTTAATAAAACCTATCAATAGCACCTCCTTATATGTTGCGATACAAAACGCTATCAAAAATCACGAAAATGGCACATCAGCCATAGAACAAGCTAGTAGTGAAGAAACTACGTTCTTTGTAAAAAATGGGAGCAAATACAAAAAGCTAGACTGGAAAGACATAGTTTACCTCTCTGCAGGCAAAAACTATATTTCTATATTCAATAGCACCGACAAAACCGAGTATTTCATTAGAGGGTCGCTACAACGCACCTTACAAACTATTTTACCCAAATCATTACAACCCAACTATTTGCAAATTAATAGATCAGAAGTAGTGCATATAGCCTTTGTAGAAGAGCTTTCCAGTAGCGAAGTAAAAACAAACTATGGCATATTTCAGGTTTCGGATCTTTTTGTAAAAGAGCTTCGCCACAGGCTCAATATTGTAAGCTAGCTGTAGTCAGCTATAACTACAATCGTATTATTGGCACTTTCAGCTGTGCTAGTTCATCAATCCATTCTGGGTGTTTTGCTGCTATTTGCTCTTTTACTTGTTCACTTGTTTGTTGGTAAAAAATCTTTGAGATACCTGTTATGAGCAGAATATCTTTACCTAGCTCATCTTTAGTAGCCTTGTATATAAAATGATTCCATTCTCTTGTCTCCACTCTACCTCCGCCCCCTAACGAATGCAGCGTGTATGATAGTGAATAAGTACTACCATTTATCTGGGCATACTCATAATCCACAAAAGGGTCTGTAGCTTTCATTTTTTCTAAACGCTGCATTTGAGATGTAACATATTCTTTGGCTGACGCTGGCGCCGCTAGCACATCTACTACTATTCTAGATGTTACATTATTTTCATTCTCCCCTTTCAAAAAATATGTTTGTTTGTAGTAAACATCTGTGGGGTGTATGCTAAACACCAGCACATATCTCTTGTTCGTCAACCGCAGCTCGCTACCTATTCCAAAATAATCTTTGTGCTCTTGCTGTGCGCTACTAATATTGGCAGCAAGTAATACCATTACCGAAAATATAAGAATTGCCGCTTTATTCATCTTTCATTATTTACCATTTCGAAGATACCTGATTTTTACCAATAATTTGGGTTGCATTGGTTAGCACTAAAGTTATCTTTGCTATATAATATTAGGTCTATGAAAATCTCATTTCACGGTGCAGCCCGTACGGTTACCGGATCAAAACATCTACTACAGATAGGCAGTAAAAAAATTCTGCTCGATTGTGGACTGTTTCAGGGCATGGGGGTCGATACAACCACACTCAACTCCGAATGGGGCTTCAACCCTAAAGAACTAGACCACGTTATCCTATCTCATGCCCATATAGACCATACTGGCCTATTGCCCCGCTTAGTCAAAGACGGTTACAAAGGAAAAATATACTGCACTCCCCCCACTGCCACGCTTGCCAGACTCCTTCTTGTAGACTCTGCCCGTATTCAAGAGGCGGACATCATGTACACCAATAAGCACCGTAAAAAAGAAGGCAGGCCACTTGTGGAACCGCTTTATACCGAAGAGGATGCTTATAATGTATTCCCTCTCTTCGAAACAATACCTTATAACGAGCCTTTCATTATAGACAAGGGCATAGAACTTACCTATACAGATGTGGGGCATATACTGGGTAGTGCAGCAGTAAACCTCAGCATAAAAGACAAAGGAAAGCAAACCAATATCTGCTTTAGTGGAGATGTTGGCAGATATCGCGATATGATTTTGCGCTCTCCTCAGGCATTCCCTCAGGCAGACTATATCATTTTAGAGTCTACCTACGGCGATAAATTACACGATCTTCAAGCAGCTGCTAGCGACAAACTACTCAATCATATAGTTGATACTTGCCTCAAGAGAAAAGGCAAACTCATAATGCCTGCTTTCAGCCTTGGGCGCACACAAGAGATATTATATATGCTCAATAGACTGGAGCTAGAAAACAGATTGCCTCCTATCTCTTATTATGTAGATAGCCCACTTTCTGTCAAAATAACAGAATCTATAAAAAGATACCCTTCCTGCTTCAACTCTGGCGTGCAGCACCTGCTCAAAAAAGACGATGATGTATTCTCTTTCAAAGGCTTAAAACATATAGAAGACGTGAACGACTCTATAGCACTCAATGACATGCACGAACCTTGTGTCATTATTTCTGCATCTGGCATGGCAGAGGCAGGCAGGGTGAAACACCATATTGCCAACAATATCTCGGATGGTAGAAATAAAATATTGCTAACTGGTTATTGTGAGCCACAGTCGTTAGGTGGAAGATTGAAGAGGAAACCAGCTGAAATAAAAATTTACGGAAAACCATTCATCGTTAAAGCAGAAATAGACGAAATAACCAGCCTTAGCGCACACGGCGACTACGAAGATCTGAGCCAATGGCTATCTTGCCAAGACCCTTCAGAGGTCAAAAAAGTATTTCTGGTGCATGGCGAATATGATGTACAGCAAAATTTTAGAGAGCGCCTCATTCGCAAAGGATTCAGGGATGTAGAAATACCAGATATGCACCAAGCTTTTGGGCTCGAATAGCATAATAATGAAAGTATAACTAGCTGTAGATATTTCACTAATTTTGCACCTCTTATTACAGTATCATGGGTTTATTCGACAAACTTTTCAAGCGCAACAAAGAACAACAAGAGCAGAAAGAAGCGCTTGATCAGGGTTTGCAAAAAACAAAAGAAGGCTTTTTCTCCAAAATAGCTAAGGCTATTGCTGGTAAAGACAAAGTGGACGAAGAGGTGCTAGACCAGGTAGAAGATGCCCTGATAGGTGCCGATGTTGGCGTAGATACTACAGTTGCCATCATCAAGCGTATAGAAGACAGAGTAGCCAGAGATAAATACTTAGGCACATCTCAGCTCAATGATATACTGCAAGAAGAAATAATGAGCATGCTCACAGAGGCCCCCTCTGGCGAGTTTGCTACATTCGATGTTCCTGCTAATAAAAAACCATACGTCATACTCGTTGTAGGTGTAAATGGTGTGGGCAAAACTACCACAATTGGTAAGCTGGCTCACAACTACAAAAAGAATGGCAAAGAGGTCTTGCTAGGTGCAGCAGACACATTTAGAGCAGCTGCTGTAGACCAGTTAACTATATGGAGCGATAGAGTTGGTGTGCCCATCGTAAAGAAAGAAATGGGTAGCGACCCTAGCTCAGTAGCTTACGATGCCGTGCAAAGCGCTATGGCCCGAAACAGCGATGTAGTTATAATAGACACCGCTGGTCGCCTGCACAACAAATCCTACCTCATGGATGAACTAGGCAAAATCAGACGCGTCATCTCCAAAAAAATGCCCGATGCGCCCCACGAGGTTCTCTTAGTACTAGACGGGTCCACAGGCCAAAATGCCATAGAGCAAGCACGCCATTTCACCGCTGCAACAGATGTGACAGCTATAGCTGTCACCAAGCTAGATGGCACTGCCAAAGGTGGTGTGGTCCTTGCCATTGCCAACCAGTTTAAGATACCTGTGAAATACATTGGCGTTGGCGAACGCATGGAAGACCTACAGGTATTCAATAAGGTAGAGTTTGTAGATAGTCTATTTAGTCTCAATAAGTAAAGCGCAGTTTTATTATGATATTTCCAGCAGCTTCAGTAGTGTTTCCACACCTTCTGTAGCTGCTGCTTCTATTTTTATTACATTCTTATACCTTTTTACATCAGGTATCCTTTTATCAATCACAAACTTGGGCACCCCATCCCTCACATAGTCCACCAATCCAGCTGCCGGATACACGGCTAGCGATGTACCTATCAACACAAAAATATCTGCATCTACCATATAGGGTATAGCATCTTCAATCAATGGCACAGGCTCCTCAAACCACACAATGTGTGGCCTCAGTTGCCCACCATCTTTAGCTTTCATCCCTAAGTTTATAGCTCCGGTTATAGGTAGTATCTCTGAGAAACCTCGCTCACTGCGCATTTTCAGTATCTCCCCATGCAGATACATTACCTTAGTAGAGCCCGCACGCTCATGCAAGTCATCAATATTCTGAGTAATGATCTGCACATCAAAATAAGCCTCCAGCATAGCCAATGTTTTATGAGCATGATTGGGCTGCACAGCCAGCACATCTCTGCGTCGCATATTATAGAAGTCCAGCACTAGCTGCGGATTCTTCTTCCAGGCTCTGGGCGTAGCCACTTCTGTCACATCATAACCCTCCCATAACCCATCACTATCTCTAAAAGTTCTCAACCCACTTTCAGCGCTTATACCAGCACCACTCAGCACCACTAGCTTTTGTTTAGTTTTCATTATTCTCTGTTAATAGATGGCTCATTTCCTACATCGTCTCCCTACTCCCCCACTTAAAAAACGAGAGGCATAACCAAATAATACGTCATGCCTCTCGCTACATTATTAGTTATTATCCTTATTACCAACCCAGCAAGTAGGCAAATATCAATGGTGCTACTATTGTGGCATCACTCTCCACTATAAACTTAGGCGTGTTTATATCTAACTTACCCCAAGTTATTTTTTCATTAGGCACAGCACCACTGTAAGATCCATAAGAGGTAGTGCTATCACTTATCTGGCAGAAATAACTCCAGAATGGCACATCATGCCACTCCAGGTCCTGATACATCATTGGCACCACGCATATTGGGAAGTCACCCGCTATACCACCACCTATCTGAAAGAATCCTACCCCTTTTCCAGCCGAGTTGTTTCTATACCAGTCAGCCAGCCACACCATATACTCTATACCACTCTTCATGGTAGATGCTTTTAGCTCTCCTTTTATACAGTAAGAGGCAAAGATGTTGCCCATAGTGCTATCTTCCCATCCTGGCACCACTATTGGTAAGTTGCGCTCTGCGGCCGCTATCATCCAGCTATGTTTAGGGTCTATTTCATAGTCGGGCTTCATCACCTCGCTTAGCAGCAATTTATACATATACTCATGCGGAAAGTAACGCTCACCATTATCTTCTGCGTCTTTCCATATCTTATGTATATGGCGCTGTATCCGGCGGAAGGCCTCTTCCTCAGGTATGCAAGTATCTGTCACCCTATTATATCCTTGCTCCAGTAGCTCCCATTCTTCTTTAGGGCTTAGGTCTCTATAGTTGGGCACTCGCTTATAGTGCGTATGTGCCACCAGGTTCATTATATCCTCCTCCAGGTTAGCACCGGTGCAACTTATGATGTCTACCTTGCCTGCACGTATCATTTCGGCTAGCGATATACCTAGCTCTGCCGTACTCAGAGCTCCGGCCAACGATACAAGCATTTTACCTCCCTCTAGCAGGTGAGTTTCGTAGCCTTTGGCCGCATCTACAAGTGCAGCAGCATTAAAGTGACGGTAATGATGCTGAATGAACTGTGAAATTGGTCCTTTGTTCATATAGATTGATGTTGTGTGTGTTTGTTTTAAACTAAAAAGCAAGCAGCGGTGTGCTGCATGCTTTTTAGATAGTTATATAGTGTTGAATTAAGCTTCTACTTCCTGTTTTGCAAGAAAATTCTTAACCCATTCAGTAGTTACAGACTTTGGACGCTCAATTGGGAATCCTAGAGCTCTGTCCCAGCACAGGCTTGCCAATACGCCCAACGCACGAGACACACCAAATAATACTGTGTAGAAATCTTCTTCTACTAGTCCATAGTGTTTCAGTAGCGCACCAGAATGAGCATCCACGTTAGGCCATGGATTTTTTATCTTACCAGTACCTTCCAATATTGGCGGTGCTACTTCATATACATTCCATACAGTTTGCACTGTTGGGTTGTCGGGACAGTGGCGTTTAGCAAACTCCATTTGAGCCGTAAAACGAGGGTCTGTTTTGCGCAATACCGCATGTCCATATCCAGGTACTACCTTTCCTTCAGTTAGTGTCTTGCGTATGTAGTCGGCTATTTGCTCTTTAGATGGGCTCTGTGTATCTAGTTCTTTACACATTTCTTCTATCCAGCGTATCACCTCTTGGTTAGCAAGACCATGCAATGGGCCTGCCAGACCAGTCATACCTGCAGCAAATGACAAATAAGGATCGGACAGAGCAGAACCAACTAGGTGTGTAGCATGAGCCGACACATTGCCGCCTTCATGATCAGCATGTATTGTTAGGTACAAGCGCATCAACTCTTTGAAGCCTTCATCCTCAAAGCCTAGCATGTGTGCAAAGTTGGCACTCCAGTCCAGCATACCGTCTGGCTGAATGTGATCGCCATTTTTGTACTTTCTGCGATATATATATGCTGCTACACGTGGCAGGCGAGCTATTAGGGTCATTGTATCTTCATACACATAGGCCCAATATTCTTTTTTGCTGATACCTTCTGAGTATGCTTTGGCAAACTTAGATTCAGTTTGAAGCGCCAATATTGCCGCTGTAAACTGGGTCATTGGATGTGCAGAGGCAGGGAATGACTCTATAACATCAAATACATAATTAGGTACGTGAGAACGACGAGCCCATGTGGCAGATACATGATCTACTTGCTCTTGGTTGGGTACTTCGCCTATAAGCATCAGATAAAAAAGACCTTCTGGTAATGGCTCACTACCGCCTTCGGATTTAGGCAGTTTCTCTCTAAGCTCAGGTATAGAAAAACCACGGAAACGTATGCCCTCATTTGCATCCAGCAACGATGTCTCGGTTACCAAACCTGTAATGCCGCGCATACCTTGGTACACCTGTGCCAGGGTTACGTCTTCGATTTTTTTGTTGCCGTGTTGCTCCAGAATGCTCTTGATTTCCTTCGCCTGTACGTCTGCTTTTACTTTAAAAAGGTCTTTAATGTAGCCCATATCTCACTTTAATATTTCGGTAAACAGGAAATTTTTAACGCAAACAAAGGTAATGAAACAAGGTTTATGTTTTAGTGAAGAATTAATTAAATTCTGACTTGATTTAAGGTATTTACTACATTCTTTTTCACCTAACCCTTAAACAGGGAAAATAAAAAGATGTGTCACGATCCGAAAATTAGTATTGGAAAATCAAAAAGCACACTTATCTTTGCACTCCCGAACGGGTAGGGAGCATAGCTCAGCTGGTTCAGAGCATCTGCCTTACAAGCAGAGGGTCCGCGGTTCGAACCCGTGTGCTCCCACAGAAATCTAAAAATAGTCGCTCATGGAGCGACTATTTTGTTTTTATCTACTCTAGTTTACAATAAATACTAGTTGGAAGTGCGTGGTTGTACTTTGCTATCGGCATCTAGCATTTTGAAAATCACACCGTCGGCCATAATGTAGAGACACTGCCCATCGTATGTCATGATGTTGGTGAGCTTGTGTTTTGTATTGTCTTTATTGTTTTGGGAGTAGGAATTTACAGTGACTTCTACAAGAGAGTCGACCATGATGCTGAGCATTCTTTTGGTACAGTCGTAATTGTTTTTGGTATAGTCTTCGGCATGAACTTTCCGGAAAGAGAAAGTAGGGGCAGTGGAAATGCCTGTAAACAAAGAAATAGAGTCTTTGGACAGGCAAACTCTTTGTTTGGAATACTGTTTTATTTCTTCTTCTTCGAGTGCATAAATGTTGGCATACTGATGGCTGAAGGTGCGCCAACATTTGGTGATGGCATTGGTAAGAGTAGTAGAGTCTAACGACTGAGCAGCACCTACTGATGGTGTTGAAATGATGAGCAGCAAGCAAAACAGGAACCTAATAAATATAGGTGCATGTGTAGCGGGTTTGTAAAAGGTGTTAATCATTACTTGCGGTTTTTGTAAATCAATAACTTTCTTTCGGGTTGGTAATTTGCTTCTCGTCTCACAGCCATTTCGTCTGTTCTTCTTGCCATTAAGCCTGCTGTTACTCCAGGTGCTTTCGAATGTACAAAACGCATCCAACTTTTGTGCAATTTTTCTACATCTACTTTATTGTTTACATCATTTACTATAGATGTGGCTTTGGAAAAGCCGCCGAGGTTATAGGCAAGCATAGTAAGCGCATCAAACTCTTCTTGAGTAAGCGGTACATTAATGAACTGTTTGACCTGGTCTTCGTAGGTGGGCATTTTTTTGCGCATTTGTTTTCTTGCTTCTTCTATTGAGATGCCTTTGCGCCATTTAGCTGCCTCGTTGTAAGGAATAAAGAAACCAAACCCAATAGTAAAGCCGCCATCTTTAAGGGTATATAATTCGGGAGAGAAGCCTTCCATTTTTTCGAGTAACAGATAGCCGTCTTCGGATAGGTGCATTTCCTGAAGGGGTATATCTTTAATGCCAATATCGGGCATGACAACTGCTAACTGTTTCTGGAAGGTAGTTAGAGAGATAGGGAATAGCTGAACCTCGGCAATAGGTAATGTTTCAGGTTCGGGGGCTAATTCTATAGGTGGTGGTGTGTATGACGCTAGCCTTTGTTGTTTTGGAAGCTTGATACTAAGTGGATAGATAGAGAGGGGTTTAACTGGCTCTATATCAATAGCGACATCTGGCAGCTTGAAAGATGTAGTGCTTGCTGATAGCGGACTGGGGTGAATGGGTGTGCTAAAAAGGGCTAATGCAGCAGGTGGAAGCTGCGGTATGGAGTCTCTATTGTAAAGGACTAGAGTAGGCACAGCTGCCAGTGAAGGCGTAAAAATGTCAGACAATGTGGTGGGTAGAAAATGTAGTGCTGATGAGTGGGGTATGTGGGCTAGTTGTGTGGTATTGTCAAGTTTAACCTTGATGGTGATTGTAACATATTGCTCGCTATCTATACTAGAAATACTTACGATTTTTGAGCCTGGAGTATTGTTGATATGCTTACCAATCTTGCCAATGTTGTGTCCTGCGGCTGTAATGGAATCTATCATAGCTTTTTGTCGCAACTGGCAAAAAGCAGATGCTGGAAACAATAAAAGAACTATAATTAAGAAACGCATGAAGATTAGTGGATTGCGGCACAAAAGTAATAAAATTGCTATGCGATTGTAACTTTTAGTTTTAGCGTATAAATTGTGTGCATGAAAATACATACTACCAACTATAGCAATACACTAATAGAGGTGGCTGAGGACTGTAAGGTGACAGAGGGTAAAGTGCCACCATTGAAACCTAATGGCTTGACAGTGGCCAATATGCAATTTGATATGATTATCAAAGCGCCCTATAAGTATACATCGGACGATGTACTGTTTGCTATACATGCTGAAAAACATGCTGTAGGAATGGGTGATATGGAAATGGCAAGAGCGGCTTTCTTTGCAAAAGGGCAGGCATGTATGAGGGCCTCGCCACTGCCTAAGCAATATGGATGGGGAGTGCATGCAGATGCTGCAGGAAGAATGGCCCTAGTGGCATGTGATGATGAGCTATATAAAAAGATGCAGGCAGACGAAACTATAAAGAAAGTGCGGGCAATGAGGTCTAAAAGGTGAGGCAAATGATACTAAAACAAAAGGCTCTGACTGAAGAACAGCGGAGCCTTTGTATGAAAAGTATGTAGTTTATCTATTGTTTTCGGATAGGTATTCGAGATCTTTGATTTCCATGCGCATCGGTGACAACAAGAATGTAGTTGCCAACTGGTAGCATATCCATGCTGAATGTATTGAGCGAGGAAGGTTGTACACTCCAATTGGTATTGATATAGTGCCCCATAATGTCCACTACTGCAATGTTGTCGGTAGTATTGAGCCCGCTTATGTTGATGACAGTACGAGTAGGATTGGGGTAAGCGCGAATAACTGATTGCTCATTAATGTTGGCAATAATAGTTGTTGGAGTGGTTGGCGTATCGCCTACCCAGCCAACAGTGTCATTGAGAAAAGCAAGTGCAGAATCGACGGCATCGGGCGAGAAGGCATAGAAGTAACTGAAAGATGCCTGATTGGCTGGGTGTAGCTTAGGATAACGAGTAGTAGCTGTTTTGTAAGCCACACTATCTGATGCACTATCTACCGGAGCCATATGTGCTACATGGAATACGAGGCCAATAGCTATATCGGCGGTCATAGTGGTGCCCATTAAATAGGTGCCCCCTGTCATAGTGCCGCCATAAACAGTAGAAAGATCTACAGAAGAAGAGATAGGCCAGGATGAATATGTGAGACATTTAGCGTTAGTGTCGGCAGTACCAAGCGATAGGTAAGCTGAGGGGTGTGTGATGCCAGTGGCTGAGACCGCAGTGGCATGCAATGGGTTGGGTAGCTGATAGTCTATAGAATTGAACGTAGCGAAAGAGCCACCCCAAGACTGGTCATTATCGGGGTCTACACTACGCATATAGTATATGTTGTTTTTGGGTACAGATGCGTTATTGATGAGTGTTATCTTCATGGTGAAGTAAAGTGCATTGGTGTCGAGCGTCGTTTCTTGTCGGATGGTCATGCTATCGAAAGAGCCTTCCCATGTGCCTATCACCTTACTTCCTACAATGTTGTAAGCGGTATTGGTGCCAGTGAGGCCCGAACCAGTGTAGCCGCCGCACGACTGTGCCTGCGCCCTGATAGAACCAATTTGTATGCCCCAACCTTCGAACGGAGAGCCTGGTGTGAAGTAATCGCCTGTGTAGGCTGGCGTGCCAGTAGACCAGCCGTCCATTGCAGGGTCGGCTACGAAGCCTAGCGGACCACCACTAGAAGATGTAGTATGAGGGTGGTACCCAGCAGGTGGTGAGCCAGCACCAAAGCTACCATCGCCGCAGATGCCAGCTTCTACATATTGGCCTTTTAAGAAAACGCTTGAGCCAACCAATTGGGCGTTTGCGGTTTGGTATTGCATGGCAATAGCAGCAGCTATACCAGCAACAGAAAGTAGTGTTTTTCTCATTTTGAGGTGTTTAGAAGTGGATAAAGAGTAATTGTTAATATTTAGATAGACGAGTAATATTGTTTATGCGTTGGGTAAAGTGAATAATATAGTTGTATATACTAACCGGATGAGTAGTAAATGGCTAATTGTGTGTTGTATTTATAATTTTTGGTTACATGCGGGTGTTTATAGTGTGTACGTTGAAGGCTGAGATAGATAATATATGAAACGTGCTTGCTTGTGTTATCTTCGCATTATGAGGCAATTAATTATCAGGAAATGTTTCTTTTTGGGCATGGTATTGTTGAGTGCGCCAGCAGTAAAAGCTCAGCAATTGACAAGATATGTAGACCCAATAATAGGAACGGGTGGGCATGGGCATACATTCCCAGGTGCTTGTGTGCCGTTTGGTATGGTGCAGCTGAGTCCTGATAATGGGTCGCAAGGTTGGGACTGGTGTAGTGGCTATAACTATGCAGACACTACAATTACAGGGTTTAGCCACATGCACCTAAGCGGCACTGGGGTAGGCGACTGGACCGATATATCAGTGATGCCACATACCGCATCTATACCGGACACTGCTAAGTTTTTTAGGGTAGGCTTTAGTCATAAGAATGAGATAGCCAGACCTGGTGCCTACTCGGTATTGATGAATAATGGCGTGCGAGCATCGCTAACAGCTACAGAGCGTTGCGGTTTTCATTCGTATGTATATCCGAAGGGTAGCAATGCAGTGGTTCGCTTTCATCTTACCTACATGATGAATTATGACAGTGCTACACAAACAGCCATAAGGTTGGTAAATGATAGTACTATAGTAGGTTATAGATATTCTACTGGTTGGGCTAAGGTGCAAAGGGTTTACTTTGCGGCACGCTTATCGGCGCCAGTAAAGCGCTTTGTGGTATATGATAATAAGACCCATCAAGAGGCAAATGGGAAAGCCATAGGCAGATATAATGGGGAGGCATCGTTTGGTGATTTGCGAGGTAAACCACTGATGATGAAAGTGGGGTTATCTACAATAGGAGAGGCAGAGGCACTGAAGGCAACAGAAGAGATAAAAGAATGGAACTTCAATAAGGTAGAGGTAGCGGCCAATAATAAGTGGGAAGAAGAGTTGATGAAGTTTAGAGTGTCTGGAGGAACAGAAGAACAGCTGAAGATATTTTACACCGCACTTTACCATACCTGTATGGCACCTACACTATACTCTGACGCTGATGGGAAGTATAGGAATGCTAATGATAAGGTGCTGAAGATGAAAGATGGGCAGCGATATACGGTATTCTCTTTATGGGATACTTTTAGGGGCTTGCATCCACTTTTAACTATCACACAGCCCGAAAGGTTGAAGGACTTGATGAATAGTATGCTGGCTTTTTGTGACGAGAATGGGCTGCTACCTGTGTGGGACCTGAGTACGTATGAAACCAACTGTATGAGTGGGTATCATGCTGTGCCAGTGCTGGCAGATGCTGTGCTGAAGAATACACCTGGTGTAGATGCGAGCAGGGCATATGAGGCAATGAAGAAGAGTGCTTTTCAGGATGAGCGCGGTACGGCGGACTATAGAAAGTATGGGTATGTGCCGCAAGATAAGGCTTGGTATACAGTGACCAAAACATTGGAGTATGCCTATGATGACTGGTGTATAGCACAAGTGGCCAAAAAACTCGGTAAGCAGGCAGATTATGAATTGTTCAGCAAAAGGTCGGCTATATATAAGGAGTTGTTTGATAAAAAGACTGGTTTTATAAGAGCTAAGAATAGTGATGGCAAATGGACTGAACCATTCGACCCCTATTTTACCTCTACAGATGGCAGTAAGGCATTTTATGAAGAGGGTAATGCCTGGCAGTACACTTTCTTTGTGCCACACGATGTAGCAGGACTTGCTAAAATGTTTGGCTCGGCAGAGCAGATGACAGCTAAGTTGGATGCTATGTTTGAAGCACCGTCGGAAGTGAAAGGAGAGCAGGCACCACCAGATGTGAGTGGACTGATAGGACAGTATGCACATGGTAATGAGCCGAGTCACCATATAGCCTACATGTATAGTTTTGTAGGTGAGGCATGGAAGACACAGAAGTGGGTGCGTACAATAACTGACTCTATGTATGATGCAGCACCAGAAGGCTATGCTGGCAATGAAGATTGTGGACAGATGAGTGCATGGGCTGTATGGAGTATGATGGGCTTCTACCCTGCTAATCCGAGTAGTGGCGAATATGTGTTTGGAAGCCCAGTGTTTGGGTTGGTGGAAATACCACTGCCAAGTAATAAGAAAATGGTTGTAAAAACAGCTAATTCTGGTAAGGACAATCCCTATATACAACAGGTGAGATTGAATGGGAAGCCATATAATAAAGTGTACATAGACCATGCAACATTGATGGAAGGTGGTGTGTTGGAGTTTGAGATGGGGCCTAAGCCTAATAAAGAATTTGGTAAGCAGCCTAGTAGTTGGCCAAGTAGTGCAACAAGATTGTAAAGTATATAGCGAAAGACATTGAGTAAGGATGAGGTAAATTATGTATTGACCACAGGAGGCAGAATAGCCTACCGAAGCGTTGGTAATGGAAAGAAGTTGATACTGGCTTTTCATGGGTTTGGTAGTAGTGCTATTGCTGACTTTGGTTGTATGTTGGAGTTACTTCAAAATGATTATACTGTCTTGTTGATAGATTTACCTCATCATGGCCAAACAAAGTGGAATAAAGAGGTGCAATTTGAAGAGGAGCATTTAGTACAAATTGTAAATGAGTTGGTGCAAGAAGGGTGTAGCTTTAGTTTGCTAGGTTATAGTATGGGTGCACGTATTTGTATGTCGGTAGCTATAGCTATGCCCGTGCGTGTGCGCCAAATGATACTAGTGGCGCCAGACGGATTTTACAAGGATAGGTACTACTCGTTTTTAATGCAAACTGCAATAGGTAGCTGTTTTTTTAGGCTAGGTTTGGAGCATGAAGGGTTATCAAGGTTTGTCTTGAAGCTGCTGGGTAGATTAGGTTTGTTGCCAGCTATTACTCAACGTATGGTGCTAGCTGTGCTCAATAATGAAGATAGAAGGCAGCAGGTATTAAACGGTTGGCCCTGCTTTAGCAAAATGCAACCTGACCTTAGTAAACTACGGAGTATAATGAGTGAACATACTCTAACAATGCATCTGATATTGGGTGTGAAGGATGAGGTGATTAAAAACAATGGTGCCGTATCTTTTGCTAATGGGCTGCGAAATGTGCAGCTACATAGATTGGAGAGAGGGCATAGAGTGATAGATGCCCAAAATGCTGCGGCGGTGATGGCTGCTATAGGTTTATGATGCACATACTGCTAGTGGCTACGGTAATTATTGGGGTGTTATATGTAGTGCTCCTATTGGCATATAGGATAGGCTGGGGTAAGCAAAGGACTTTCATTGTAGATGATGGATATACCCCTAAGTACAAGCTGAGTGTAATAGTGCCGGCACGCAATGAGGCTGATAACATAGCTAAGTGTATAGACGCTCTGCTGGCTCAACAATATCCAAAGCATTTGTACGAAATAATAGTAGTGGATGATAGCTCTGAAGATGATACGACAGCTATAGTAGATGCATATATAAGTGAGCAAGTGCGCTGTATACGAATGGCTGAACAGCCCCTGCAAAATGGCGCAACAGTGGCTTACAAAAAAGCAGCCTTATCTGCTGGTATTGCAATGGCAGACGGAGATTACATAGTGACAACAGATGCCGACTGTGTGGCCCCTGATGAATGGCTAATGAATATAGATGCTTTATGTCAGCGAGATAAGCCAGTTATGATAGTGGCGCCAGTAGTGTTTGCTGATGAGCGGAGTGTGGTAGGTATTTTTCAGCAACTAGACTTTATGAGTATGCAAGGTATCACTGCTGCAACTCATGCCCTTAAACTAGGCAATATGAGTAATGGTGCCAATTTGGTATTCAGTAAAGCTGCTTTTGAGGCTGTAGGTGGGTATCAAGGGATAGATCATTTGGCAACTGGCGATGATTATTTGCTGATGGTGAAGATGAATATGCAATACCCAAAAGGTATATCATACTTAAAGAGTAAAGCTGCTACAGTTAGTACCCCACCTCAACCTAATTGGTCTAGTTTCTTTGCTCAGCGAGTGCGATGGGCCTCTAAGAGTGGTAAGTATAGCGACCCGCCACTAACTAGTATTTTGGTGCTGGTTTATTTGTTTAATATAGCCTTATTGGTAGTTGGGATAGCGTGCTGCATGGGCGCTCTTGGCTGGGGGCACATGTTAATAATGCTGGCAACAAAAACTATTGTAGAGTTATTTTTTCTATGTCCAGTGGCAGGTTTCTTTGGCAGGCGTGGCTTGTTGGTTTTCTTTCCGTTGATGCAGCCACTGCATATAGGTTATATAGTGTTTGCTGGGCTTATGGGATTTGTGGGTGGGTATAAGTGGAAAGGGCGTAATGTGCGCTAGTAAATAGATACAAACAACAATGCGGCTAGTAGATAGCCGCATTGTGCGAAGACTGTAGTGATAATGTATTAGTGAGTTACCGAAATTTTCTCTGTTAGTGAACTGCCGTCTTGAAGTGTGCAGTGTAGTAAGTATAAGCCAGATGATAGTGTGCTGATATCTAGGGTATGGTTGGTATTGTTTAGTTGTTCTTCGCTTGATACTATGCGACCAGAAATGTCTGTGATTGTTACGCTTGTGAGCGGCGAAGGCGTGGAAATAAATAGATGATTTCTAGCAGGGTTAGGGTAAATAGTTGCCTTGGCAGATATTGTGTTTTGCACTTTCACGGGACCTTCGCCTACGCGCATATTATCTATATTGATGCAGCCGCCGAGTGCTGATTTGTAACTGAACTTGAAGAGTGTACTGGTAGCAGTGGTAAATGAGCTAAGGCTTATGTTTTCTGTGCGCCAGTTAGAGTCGGCAGGATCTGTGAAGCATGCTGGAATAGAAAGTGGGTTGAGTATAGGTTGGGCAAATGAAGCTAGCTCTGCACCCCCTTTTTTGTATATAGTAGTATATGTTGCGCCACAATCAGTAGAAGCCATAATGGATAGGGTATCGGCAAAAGAAGAGTCTACTGTGAGGTAGGGTGGAGTGTATTTGTGATAGTTGTAAGACACATCGAAAGAAAGGTATGGATTGCTACTGCCGCTAAGATTGAATACAGGGGATGCTATCTCGTCTGTGCGGCTGCTATTATCGAATATGAGTATGGTGTTGAAGGCATAGATAGATGCGGCACCTGTACGTTTCACATCGGAATCTCTATCCCATTGGGCATGTACATCGCCGGCTGGCATAGCTACCCAGTTGGCTGGAGGATATGTAGTGCCATCGAAGCCTTCTGTGTAGGGTAACGTAAGTGCTGTTGGCTGAATGACTACTGGACGTAGTGCTGAATTATTGCTTGTTACAGTATCTGCTATGCTGCCATTGAGGGTAGTGGCAGTGACGCTAAGTGTGATGTTGCCAGATGGGGTAGTGATAGCTGGTAGGGCAACTACAGCATGCTCAAAGGGTGCTAATGAGCCGCTCCATGTGTAACTAGATGCGCCAGCACCAGCATTGTAGCTAAGGTTGGCAGTGGTAATGGTAGTAGTGCCAGTGTTGCGAATGATGCATGAAGGTGTGATAGAAGTAGCACATGAACGTGGTGTGCTCATGGCAGTAACAACATCTACATCGAGCCCTGGGTGAGATGGAGTGTTGAAGAAGGATAGGAAATCGTTCATGCCCGTGTATGGAGGTATAGTGTGCCCAAGTGATGGGAATTTTTTATAGCGTACCACACCATTGTTACGTACCAGCTGTAGGTATGTAGTGTCTATAGCGCCTGTGTAGATTACATCTGTTTCGCCAAAGGTGATGTAGGTAGGTATTTGTGGCGCATTGGCGTAGGTAAATGGATAGTCTGTACCATTGATGGCTTGCTTTACACCTTGTATGGCAGGAGTGTTGAGCAGGAGTCCTTTGAATTTGTTAGGGTTGTTAAGGGCATATCTGAGCGCAGCTCTGCCACCTAAAGAAAAGCCCTGAAGTACAATCTCGTTTGTGTCTATATTATAAGTGTTTTTGGTAAAGTCTATACATGCTTGAATAATAGCCTCGTTGCCAGCTGGGAAGAAGTAGTCGCTATTGCGTGTGGCAGCTTCGGGACAAATGAATATGGTATTGGGCATGGCGGTGTTCCAACCTAATGAGCCGGTTAAAGCGTTGCGGTAGTCTCTGCAGGTATCGCCCAATCCGTGTAGACATATCATGAGGTTATAGGCCGTTGTTGGGGTGTATGTAGTAGGTACGTACATAGATACTGCTCTGGGCGAGCTTAGAAAAGTAATGGTGGTATCGTAGCTGCCTACAGACTGTGCTACAGATAGCGTGGAGTTAAGAGCCAAACAAGTGAAGGCCAATGCGAGTTTTGTTAGGATTTTTTTCATTTGTATTATGGTTTTAGTTGTTTTTATTAAGATTGTTTAGTCTTCTTCTTCTAGCTGAAAGATGAGTTCTACAGTGGTTTCGAAGTAGCGTGCCATCTTGAGCGCTAAAACTGTAGATGGCACAAACCGACCAGACTCTATAGAGTGTATTGTTTGTTTGGAAACGCCTATAGCTTCCGCAAGGTCTGTTTGGGTAATGTTTTTCTTTGCTCTTTCTACTTTTAAGGTATTCTTCATTAGAATTCGAAAATGGTGAGTAAAAGTAGCATCAATGCACCTAGTAGCAGATAGACAATAAGGCTTCTTTTATTGTTCATGATGCTTTTTAATCTTCCTCCTTTGGTGGATTTGTCGTCATAATCCCAAAGGATATCGAAGTATAAGCCTAAATGAAATAGTAGTAAATACATGATGATGCCAATACCAGATAGTGCAAAGAGTATATCGGCTTCGAGCGGCTCGGGGTGTAAGCTAAATGTAAGCGCCATGGCCAGGATGACTGCCTGCTGTAGGGTGACTGCTATTTGAAGTGCCTTGAGCCTTATAGCAACTGCTCTGTCATCATCGTACTTTTCTTTACTAAAGCCCACTGTGAGTAGCCCAACCAGAGTAATCCATCTTAGTAAAGCCATTGTTTTATCGGCATCTATTTTTAGGCTGAGGGCCCATGGGTGAAGTGCTTGAGATATAATGCCAATGAGGCCAAGTGCTGCTATGATAGCGCCACCTATCTTGCCCTTGTAGCTATACATTACTAACATTCCTTTCATACTGTATATTTTAGTGTTATTGATTGTTTCGTTTTATTTCGACATTCTACCCATAATGATAATGGCAGCTAAAATGCCTAGTGATATAAGCGTGCGTAGGATGATGTATGTTTTGTTTTTCTTGAAGTATTCTTTTCTGGTTTGTTTGTCGGTATAGTCCATAAGCTCATCGTTGCTGAGATAGATGTGAAATGTAGTGATGTAGTATAGTATAGCTAGTGCTGGAAAAGCCATGAAGAATATACCTGCAATTGAGTAATCTTCTTTGGTGAATGAAATACCAATAAAATCTTCTGGAGCAATGAAAGGGAAAAGTGCAATATTGACAGAGAAACTAACAGCAAGTATTGATAGAAAGAAGAATACTTGCATGGCTACTTTGGCTCTTATTTGTTTAGTTCGTTCATCCTCTATTTTTTCTTGACACATAGCCACGTTAGCCAAACAAAGGAAGCCAACTACCAATAAGATGAGTGCATGCATGGCAGAGGGTAATGTAGTTGTAATAGTGATGCCAGTGACCAGCTGAATAACTGCAAGTACTATACAAGCTGTGGCAGATATGGCCCATATCTTTTTGTATTTGTGCGGAAGCAAACGGAAAGTAGTGGTCATAAATGGTGCATTTTTTATTGTTGATACAAAAGTACAGTATGGTTTACAAAAATACAAGTAAACTTTACATTTGTTACAGCTAGCTTTACATAATGTACAGTTAGCTGTATTGTATGTTAATAAACGAAACCCTTATCTGATAAGGCTTTTGGTGTAAAATGCATCATTTTAGGTGCTGTCAAATATTTTTTATAATATTTGTTTTTCCGTGTGCTGACAATAAAAAAATCCTTGCTGTGAGCAAGGATTTTTGAAGAGCATGCATATGCTTATTGTGTTAAGATCTTTCTAGCGCATAAGTTATCTGTTCTGTATTGGTGAGCAACGCTATGAGGTCGTCTGACACTGTAATCTTTTTATTTTGAGTTTTCAATCTGATGGTGTGGTTGTCTTCATAATCGTGAATATTGATGGCCAGTTCTGTATTACCCGGGTTGCTGTTAACGGTATGAGACAAGAGTTGAACCATATCGAAATCGAGTACATGTAGCGGGATATTTACAACCACCTTTTTGAGCATTGTTTTGCGTACTTCATCTAGTAGCATCATACTCTGTATTTGAAACTCCATTGTACCTGGTCTATACTTATGCTCGTCATACACGCCAGTGATAACTAGTTTTTGACCATCGAGCAGATAGTTGTGATAAGCAAGATAGTTTTTCTCCCATAGCACTATCTCCATATTGCCAGAGTAGTCGTTAAGTATCATTTTGCCAAATTTGCTTCCCTTTTTGGTAGTAGCATGTACTACATCAGTTAGGTAGCCAGCTAGCTTTATGCTCCTTCCTTTCAGTTTGTCTATATCTGCTATGGAAGCAAAGCCAAAATTGGTCATCTCAAATTTGTAACCATCTAGCGGATGAGCACTCAGGTAGATACCTACTACTTCTTTTTCTCTGTCTAGCAACTCAGGCAGGCCCCACTTGTCGCAATCGGGTATTTGTGGAGGTTTCACCTCGGGCATGGTAGCTGCACCAAATAGGCTGTTGGCGGCCATAGATGAGCTAGCTTGTATTTGGTTGCCAAAGCGCATCAGTCGCTCCAGCCCAGTAACAGGGTCATTTGGCGGTGCATAGAAATACTGTGCGCGGTGCATTTGCGAAAAACAATCTAGCGCTCCTGCCAGTGCCAGACTTTCCATTGATTTTTTATTGACTGTGCGTTGGCTCACACGCTTCACAAAGTCGAAAACAGTAGTGAAATGCCCATTTGCTTCCCGCTCTGTTATTATATCTTCTACAGCAGCCTCGCCTACACCCTTAATGGCATTGAGTCCAAATCGTACTACATTCTCTTTGGCTACAGCAAAGCCTTTCAGGCTTTCATTCACGTCTGGCCCCAGCACAAGTAGTCCCATGCGTTGGCACTCTTCCATGTAGAATTTTATTTTTTCAATGTTGCCCTGGTTATTGAGCACTGCCGCCATGTATTCGGCAGGGTAGTGTGCTTTTAGATAGGCTGTTTGGTAGGCTACCAAGGCATAACAAGTAGAGTGAGATTTATTGAACGCATATTGTGCGAACGCTTCCCAGTCTGTCCATATTTTTTGTAGCTTATCTTCAGGGTATCCTTTGGCTGTGGCACCTGCTATAAACTGTCCTTTCATTTTGTCAAGAACAGCCTTTTGTTTTTTACCCATTGCTTTACGCAATACGTCGGCATCGCCTTTGGAGAAGCCTGCCAACTTTTGGGATAGTAGCATCACCTGTTCTTGATACACTGTAATGCCATAGGTGTCTGCCAGATATTCTGACATGTCTTCTACGTCAAAAGTTACTGCTTCCTGCCCATGTTTACGTTTAATGTAGCTAGGTATATATTCTATTGGCCCCGGGCGGTAGAGGGCGTTCATGGCTATGAGGTCATCAAACTTATCGGGCTTTAGGTTGATGAGGTGTTTCTGCATGCCTGGACTTTCGAACTGGAACGTACCATTGGTGTCGCCCCGCTGATATAGTTCATAAGTTTTTTGGTCGTCCAGTGGCAAACTATCCAGGTCTATTTCTACGTTGTAGTTTCTTTTTATGAGTGTTAGTGCATCCTTGAGTATGGTGAGGGTTTTTAGCCCAAGGAAGTCCATTTTAATAACACCTGCATTTTCTATTATGTTGCCTTCATATTGTGTTATCAGCAGGTCTACATCTTTGGTAGTACAAACAGGTATCAGTTCGCTCAGGTCTTTTGGCGCTATGATGATGCCTGCGGCATGTATGCCAGTGTTGCGCACAGAGCCCTCAAGTGTTTCTGCTGCTCTTAGTACTTCGGCCTGTAGTGTGCCTTCCTGGTTATAGATTTCTCTGATTTTTGCTACCAGTTCTAGGTCTTCAGTAGCCAGTCCTTCTTTTGCTTCCAGACTACCGTCGCCCTTTAGCTCGGCATGCAGTACACGTTTTAGCGATATGCCTGGTTTCTCAGGCACTAGTTTTGCCAACGCGTTGCTGTCTTGCAGTGGTAGGTCCATAACACGGGCTACATCTTTGATGCTGCTTTTGGCGGCCATAGTGCCGTAAGTGACTATATGTGCCACCTGATTTTTTCCATACTTCTGCACTACATAGTCTATCACTTTTTGTCGGCCCACATCGTCAAAGTCGGTATCAATATCCGGCATGCTTTTACGGTCGGGGTTCAGGAACCTTTCGAAAAGTAGGTTGTACTTGATGGGGTCTATGTTAGTGATGCCAATGCAATAGGCTACGGCAGAGCCAGCAGCTGAACCACGGCCAGGGCCTATAAATACCCCTAGGTCTCTACCCGCTTTTATGAAGTCGCTCACAATAAGGAAGTAACCTGCAAACCCCATAGTGCGTATGGTGTGCAGTTCGAACTTCAAACGTTCTTCTACTTCGGGTGTTATTTCTTTGTATCGTTCTTTAGCGCCTTCCCATGTCAGGTGTTCCAGATACACATCCTGATCGTCGTGAAAAGCCTGTGGTACTTTGAAGTGTGGCAGCAGAATGTCTCGCTCTAGCTTGAGTGGTTTAATTTTATCGAGTACTAGATTGGTATTGTCAATAGCCTCTGGCAGGTCGGCAAACAAATGCGACATCTGCTCTGTGGTTTTGAAGAAGAACTGGTCGTTGTAAAATGCAAAGCGAGCATTTTTCATTTGCAGGTCATCATCTGCTCCATCTTTATATTTAGGTGTACTTTGTTTTTCGCCAGTGTTGATGCACAGCAATATGTCGTGTGCGTTATAGTCTGTCTGATCGACATAGTGGCTGTCGTTGCTGGCTATTATGGGCACGTTGTATTTGCGAGCAAAGCGAACTAGTACTTCGTTTACTAGTATCTGTTCAGGTATATCGTGTCTTTGCAACTCTACAAAGTAGTCATCGCCAAATAGGTCGAGCCACCACTTGAATACTTTTTCGCCTTCTTCCTCACCTTGCCTCAAAATAGTACGCGGCACCTCTGCTGCCAGGCAACAAGTGGTAGCTATAAGCCCCTCATGATACTGGAGAATTAGTTCTTTGTCTATACGCGGATACTTGCCATACAAGCCCTCTATATAGCCGAGTGAGCAGAGTTTTACTAGGTTTTTGTAGCCTATTTCGTTTTTAGCCAGTAGTAGTTGGTGGCAACGCTGGTCTTTATCGTCTTTAGAAAACTGTCTTTTATGCCTGTCGGTTACCAAGTAAAATTCGCATCCAACCACTGGTTTTACCACTGGTTCTTCTATGTCTTTGCCTTCGGGTGTTTTTCCTACTACCTTCTTTTTTTTCCAGGCTTCCGCTACAAACTCAAAAGCGCCAAACATATTTCCGTGATCGGTGATGGCCATAGCAGGCATTTCGTCTCTTCTGGCTTTGTCGAAAAGACGGCTGATATTAGAGGCACCATCGAGTAGCGAAAACTGAGTGTGATTATGTAAATGAGAGAATTTCACGTCGAGAAAAAGAATAAATATTAAGAAAAATTGAGCAGGTGTGTGATAGGTAAATGGATAAGCAAAGTAACGAAAAACCCATTCTTGACTTGCGGTTTAGTTTTCCACAATCGGATAAACGATGCGCCTTAAGTGGATGTTACTTTTTTATTCGCCACATAAATTTTTATGTTAGCCTCAAAAATTTTATTTCAAAAACTGCTGTAATTACATTTGTAATACTGGTAGATTATGTTCGTGTAGTTTTTTGGTTCTACAACGGATGAGACCTTAAACCTAATAGGCTATCAGTTTTTCATTCTACATGGGAGGGGGAATGAAAAGAAAAGCCGCTTTGGATTTCTAAAGCGGCTTTTTTGATGATGAGTATTAAAAGTTATAATGTTCATGCAGGAATCGCTACAGTTGACAAAAAAACAACGTACTACAAAAATTGTAGTACACGTTGTGCTGTGGATGGTATTCCTGAATTTACCAACATTATTCAATCCCAGAAGAATTACGTTGGGTTTGCATGATTTTGTTGATGATTTGTTGTTGCCGAGCAGAGCGCTACATGCACTATTGTTGATTTTTGTGTTTTATGCCAACTATTATTTTGCCATTCCCAAACTTTATTTACGTCAGAAGTATGTGCAGTTAGTGCTGTGGTGTTTGTTCTGCTTTAGTTTATTTGTTGCTATCAATCAACTTTTGCCACCCAAGCATATGGGGCCACCCATGTATAAACCAGCATATGAGCAACATCATACACCTAGTGTACTTCACAATAGTTACGAGCCGTATAAGGATATGCAAATGCATAAACCTCGTTTCTTTTGGCTAGGTAATAGCTTTAAGTTGTTTATGTTTTTGGTGGTTGTTGCAGCATCTTTTGCGCTATGCTTGTATGAGTTGTGGCAAAAGGCAAAACAAGAGAAACTAAGTACGGAGATTGCCTTTTTGAAAGCCCAAATAAACCCTCATTTTTTGTTCAACACACTTAATAGTATTTATTCTCTGGCACTTACCAACTCGGATAAGGTAGCTGATGCGGTGATGAAATTATCGGGCTTGATGCGCTATTCTGTAAGCGATGCTGATAGGCCATTGGTAGATTTAGCTAAAGAGTTGTCTTATCTGGAAAATTTTATTGACTTGCAGCGGTTACGACTTACGGATAATGTAAATGTGGTGTATGAGCGACGTGGAGCGGTTGTTGGTAAGGAGATAGCTCCCTTTTTGTTGATACCTTTTGTGGAGAATGCCTTTAAATATGGGGTGAGCACATCGGAGGATTGCAAAATCGGCATAATTATTGATGTGGGTGATAATACGTTAAGCCTGCAAGTGCGAAATGATAAGGTGCCGATGCGCGGAGATATAAATCAGGGTATTGGTTTGGGTATCAATAGTACCCGTAAGCGATTGGAGTATTTATATCCGGGTAAGCACGAATTGGAAATAGTAGATGCTCCGCAGGATTTTAGCGTTTTGCTAAAAATCCGATTCGTATGATCTCTGTAGTAGCTATAGATGATGAGCCACTGGCGCTAAATGTGATTAAAAATTATTGTTCCAGGCTCGATTATTTGGAGCTGAAGGAGACCTTCACTGATGCCAATAAAGCATTGGTTTATCTCAACGAGCACCCTGTAGATTTGGTTTTTCTAGACATTCATATGCCGTCAATAAGTGGTATTGAGCTTTGCCAACGTATATCAGATAGTTCGATGGTGATCTTTACCACTGCTCATAGTCAATATGCAGTAGACGGATTTGACCTGAGTGCAATAGATTATCTTTTGAAGCCCTTTGCTTTTGAGCGTTTTGAGAAGTCGGTAGAAAAGGCTAAAGAGTATTATGAACATGTAATACTGAAGCGCGATGATAACCAGCAATGTATATATGTGCGTGCAGACTATGCTATGGTACGTGTGGTGCTGGCAGACATTAAGTATATAGAAGGTGTAGACAATTATATAAAGATACACTATGACAATGGCAAACATTTACTGGTGAGGATGAGCATGAAGGTGATAATGGAGCGGTTGCCAGAACGCGAGTTTGTGCGCATACATAGGTCCTATATAGTTCCTGTGCGAAAAATTACTGTGGCTAAGACTAAAACAGTAACTGTAGAAGATATCGGTTTGCCGATTGGGGCTATATATTCTGAAGATCTGTTGAGAGTATTGCAACAATAATGTTTAGTCTTCCATCAATATTTTAGGAATACGGTTTAGAACTTTGGATGTGCCTTTGGTGGGTGTATATTTAGTAGCTGTGTTGCCAGAGTATAAGATGAATACGATAGAGGTTTGTTCTGTGATGTTTTTGTAAATACTATTGTTGTTGATGAGCGAGAAATATCTGCGACCACCCCCGGGTGCAGTAGTAGATTGTAGCTGAGCTGTACGGGCAATGACTGATTTAGTGTCGCTATTAATTACCTGATAAGAGTCTATTTTGGCGAGATTGTTGCCACTAAGTGTGAAGTTAATACGTCCATTTGTGGTGTCTGCCTGCCGATTACGTAGTCCGAAGTCTACCAACATTTTATTTTTGCCGTTGATGAAGGTTACAGGTTTTATGAAATACTGAGTTGCACCACCTTCTACCAAAAAAGTTTCTACACTACCCATGCCACCTCTCTTGGCACCTTTTAGTCTTATGCCGCAAGAGAACAAGCCAGAGATCAAAAAAGCTAATAGTATTAGGTTGCGCAAGTTACTTTTTGGGTTCATTTTGTGTTCGTTGTTTTATGTTGTGAGATTCGTAGAGGCTGTTTATATATTCAGAATCGCTACTAATAGCTCCGCCTACAAGCAGCTTTCCATCCTCAGTGTTGAAGATGGATATCGTTATAAAGTTTCCTGAGTCTTTGGCAAATAGGGCTGCTTCATTGTTGCTGAAAGGTTGGTTGTCTATTAGGTTTTTGGCGAGTTTTACTCTGTAGGCCTCAAAAAGAGTGTTTACATCAGCATCTAGCGGTAGCCCATAATACCATGTGGTGTGATTGCCATAAAACACTTTGTTGAGCGGTATTTGGTGGTTGGGCAATCTGTTGAAGTATTGTTCGTATTTTTTTAGTGAGGCTTTGTCTGCATTGTTCAGGTCTGTAGTTTTTTCGCCAATTTGTAATTGTATACTCACATTATTGGCGGTTATAAGTTTAGTGCTATTATCACTGTTTGTGTTGCAGCCCATGAGCAAACCAATAGCTAAAGCACTACTCGATATGAAAACAGAAAGAAGCCTCATTATGTTTAGGTATAATAACAACGGAGGGTCGACCTTATTGTTTAATAAAATCAACCCTCCGTTGCTCAATAAAAAGATTATTCGCCAGATACGATAGTTTCGTAAGACTGAACTATACCAAGGATATCAGAATATTTGATGTCTACGGTAGAGATTTTAGTGATGTTACCGTTTTTAGCAGCAGTTTTGATAGATGCATCTGCGCCAAATGCTAATCCGTGCAAAAACACCATGCCTTTTGCTCTACCTACTTTAGAACCAACTGGGTTAGAAGTAGCGTTAACTGGCATTGTGATGGAGCAGCTAGACATTAAAGCTGTGATAGCCAGACATCCTGCGATAGCAAGTACTTTGTTCTTTTTCATTTTTCTATGTGTTTTTGGTTTATCCTACTCGTTTGGCTTTTCAGTTACGCCCCCGATTTTTAAGTGTCGAGACCACTATTTGGGCGAAATTAGAAAAAATCTGAGATTACAAAGCATGATTTAAAGCAGTTGGAGGTTTTTAATCTGAACTGTTAGTTAATGACAATGTAACCGTAGTGGAAATTGTGTTGCGATAAGATAGGTGTCAATATTGTCATAGTTACCTATTATCTTGTGTTTCAGTATGATACACATGAGGTATATATTTGTTCTTTTCTTTTTAGTGGCGTTGCCACAAATGCTTGTAGCTCAGAGAATGCAAAGGGTGAGGGGGACAGTGGTGGATAAGGAAACAAAAATGCCCCTGCCTGGAGTGGTAGTAATACTAGTAGGTGCTCAGCCCAATAAAGGCACTGTGACAGACGAGCAAGGTGTGTATACATTAGATAGTATTGCTGTTGGTAAGCACACATTTTCCTTTAGCTACATGGGTTATGAGGGTGTATTGCTAAAGGATGTTTTGGTTACATCTGCCAAAGAGGTGCTATTGCCTGTAGCAATGGAGGAAAAGGTGGTGAATATAAAAGAAGTGACGGTGGTGCATAAGCGAGAGCATATAAACGATATGGCTCTGGCAAGTACCCGGACTTTTGATGTGCAAGAGACGGAAAGATATGCAGGTAGCAGAAGTGACCCGGCGCGAATGGCTAGTAATTTTGCTGGTGCGCAAGGTGGTGATGATTCTAGAAATGATATAGTTATAAGGGGTAATAGTCCGCAAGGGGTGCTTTGGCGACTGGAGGGAGTAGATATACCAAGTCCCAACCATTTTTCTGTGCCGGGCACATCGGGTGGGCCTGTAAGTATGCTCAATAGTAAGCTGCTGGCTAATAGCGATCTATTTATGGGGGCTTTTCCGGCAGAGTATGGCGATGCAGTAGCCGGTGTCTTTGACCTGAAGCTTAGAAACGGTAACAATAAAAAGTATGAATTTACTGGTCAGCTGGGTTTGCTGGGCACAGAGCTAGTAGCAGAGGGACCGCTATCTAAGAAGTCTGGTGCTTCTTTTTTGGTCAACTACCGCTACAGCACATTGCAATTGTTTCAGTCATTTAATATAAATGTTGGTACTTCTTCCATTCCGCAGTATCAGGATGGTAGTTTTAAGATAAATATTCCTTTAGCTAAAAAAGCTGCACTATCGTTTTTTGGTTTAGGCGGATTAAGCAAGATAGATTTGATAGTAAGTACCCTTACTGAGCCAGAGCCTCAACTATATGGAGAGTCGGATAGAGACCAGTATTTTAAATCGAATACTGGTGTAGTAGGCGCTACGTATAGCAAAACACTGTCGCCAAAAGTGTTTATGAATTTTACTGTGGCACAAACTGGAAGTAAAGTCTGGGCGCAGCACGATAAGGTGTATAGAAATGCGGCTTTTGCTGTAGACTCTATGAAATCTGTACTTGGTTACGATTTCAATGTTCAGTCGACTGTAGCACATTGGTACATTAATAAAAAGATATCGCCCAGGCAAACATTGAAATATGGTATAGTGAATAAGGTGTATTATTTGAGTTTTCAAGATAGTAGCAGGCAGTTTCCGGCCAGTAGGCAAGACTGGGTGCTAAGGGAAGATTATACTGGTGTAACCAACCTGATGCAGGCATATGTGCAATATAAATTTCGACCTACAGAGCAACTTACACTAAATGGTGGTCTACATGCGCAATATCTATCTCACAATGGTAGTAAAGCATTGGAACCACGTGTGGCTATGCGGTGGGCAGCCGGAGGAGCAGATGTCCTGACTGCAGGATATGGATTGCACAGTCAGATGCAGCCGTTGTATCAATACTTTGCCAGATTATCGTCTGCAGTCGGAACTGGCATGCATAATTATAATGTTGACTTTACTCGAAGCCATCATTTAGTAACTGGGTGGGAGCATAGGCTTGGCAGCACAGTGAGAATGAGAACAGAAGTATATGGTCAATATTTGTTTAATGTGCCCATAGAGACCCGAATTGGTTCTTCTTATTCATCACTCAATCAGGGTTCTACATTTAGCCGCAGTTTCCCCGATACGTTGCAAAACAAGGGTACTGGCTACAACTATGGTTTAGAGTTGACGCTGGAGAAGACATTTAGTAAGGGGTATTATGTTTTATTTACAGGTTCTTTATTCGATAGTAAGGCAGCAGGCAATGACGGGGTATATAGAAATACTGATTATAATACCAGATATGCCGTTAATCTTTTAGCTGGTTACGAAAAGAAAATTGGGAAATATAGCACCTTGATAGCTGGTGGCAAGATGACAACTATAGGAGGCAAACTATATTCGCCTGTAGACGAAACAGCATCTAATGCTTTAGGAGATGTGGTGGTAGTAGATGCAGCCAGAAATTCATTGAGATTTGCAGGCTACTTTAGGGCCGACGTTAAGCTAGGTGTAAGGCTCAACAGTAAGCAGCTAACGCATGAAATAGCACTAGACCTGGTGAATGTGACTAATAGGAAGAATATATTGTCGATGATATATAGTGCTGATTTGGCGGCACAGGGTTTGTATCCATTTTATACCCAGTATCAACTGGGATTCTTACCTATATTTTATTATCGGATAGATTTCTAACTTGTGGACAAATTTGACAACTAAATAATTGAGTAGGCAAGGCTTAATTACCAAATAGGCTTTAGTTTCGTGTTTCTTGCATATTTATCTATGGCAAAAAAACAACATTCCGCACCGCGCCCACAACCTCAACAGGCACCCAAAGCCGCACCCACAACTGCCGCTAAGGTAGTGGCAGCCAATGAAGATGGATTTGTGAAGAAGTATTTATCATTATTGATATTAGCATGTATATCAATTGTGACCTTCTTAGTTTATAAGGGTTCTTTCGAAAATCAGTTTACTAATTGGGATGACTTGGGTTATGTACTTACTAATCCTTTCATCAAAGACAGCAGTAGTGAGGGGTTCTGGCGCTTGTTTAGCAGAGATAGCCCTGTGATGGGAAACTATCATCCGTTTACTATGGTTACCTATTGGTGGGAGTATGCGCAGCATGGTTTGGAGCCTTATTATTATCATTTTGATAGTGTTATGCTGCATATCGTCGCCACGTTCACCGCATTTCTATTTGTGAGGGTGCTTACACGTAGTGCAGTAGCTGCGGGTATAGCAGCTCTATTGTTTGCCGTGCATCCTATGCGTGTAGAATCTGTGACCTGGATAGCAGGTAGAAAAGACATATTGTATGGTATGTTTTATTTGCTGGCAGCTACTACGCATGTATTGTATTTGAGAGCAGAACGTAGTAAAAAGGCAATTTGGTTTATAGCTACTATTATATTGTTTTTTACATCGTTGATGTGCAAGTCGGTAGGGGTGACACTGCCTGTGGTATTACTATTGGTGGACCTGTATGAGCGGCGTAAACCTAGTGTGATGATGATAGTGGAGAAGCTACCATTGTTTGCGCTCTCAATTATTTTCGGCTTATTATCTATAGAGGCGCAAAAAGATGTAGGTGCGCTTGGTACGCTAGATGTGAAGTTCAATGCATTGGAGCGACTTGCGCTGGGCTGTTATTCTTTTATAACCTATATATGGAAGATGATAGCGCCAGTGGGTATGACCAACTTTTATCCTTATCCGCTAAAAGAGCAAGAAAGCCTGCCCGGAAGCTTCTATATATATCCATTAATTGTGGCTTGCTTGATATTTGCTATTTGGAAGTTTGGCCGCAAAGACCGATTACTGTTACTCGGTTTTTCGTTTTTTGTCATCAATTTGCTTTTGCTACTACAGTTTATACCTGTAGGTGGTGCTGTGATGTCTGATAGGTATACTTACATTCCCTATCTGGGTTTGTTTATGGTAATAGGTGGGTGGTTGAGTGGCATGCTGGAGGCAGGTAAACCTATTGCCAAAACGGCAATAGCTGCCTTAGTTGGGGTGAGTTTAGTGTATGGATATATGACTAATGAGCGTAATAAAGATTGGTATGATTCCATATCATTGTGGAATGATGCAATAGAAAAGAATCCAGATTCGCCCATTCCTTACTTCTATTTGGGGCAAGAATATTATACCAGATTCGAGAAATCGCTTACTGCACAAGAGAAGCAGAAAAACGGAGATTCAGCTTTGTATAATTTTAATAGATCTATAGAGCATAAGCCCGACTATACTAACCCTATAGTGTGTGTGGGTGAATACCTGAGAAGTATAGGTAGATTTGATGAGTCTAAAGCACAGTATCTAAAGGCATTGGCTGTGGACGATAAAATAGAAAGTGCATATCTGGGGCTTGGAGTTATATATGCTATCAAGCAGAATTATGACTCGTCTGGTATCATGTTCAGAAAAGCACTATCGTTGAAGAAGCATTTTCCTGAGGGGCATGCCAACTATGCTAACTTTTTAGAGATAACGGGCAAAACTGATTCTGCGCTTATAGAGTATCAAGAAGCTATTCGTCAGAATCCGGATGCGTACATCCCGTATATGAATAGAGGTAAAATATATGCCAGACTTACTAAGTATGACCTAGCTATAAAAGACTATCAGGTAGCAAGTGCGATAATGCCAGAGAATCCTGACCCCTATGCACAAATGGCCCAACTATATCTACAAATGGGTAATAAGCCAAAAGCAAAAGAGATGGCAGATCAAGCTAAAAGCAGAGGTGCACAGATAGCGCCAGAGTTTTATCAGCAATTGATGTAGTGTTAATTACTTTAACATGTAAGCTATAGCTAATAAAGTATCTTTGCGTCATGAAGAATTTGCGCGAGGTGTCACTACCCGAATTGGAAACCATGCTAACAGCGGCCGGAGAGCCAAAGTTTCGTGCTAAACAAATACACGAATGGGTGTGGCAAAAGCACGTATCAGATATTAGTGAAATGACCAATCTTTCTAAAGCTCTCAGAGAAAGATTGAGTGAGCAATATTTTATACCTAAGGTGCGCATGCACCACAGTCAGTATAGTAGCGATGGTACTATCAAAAACAGACTACAGCTGCATGATGGCTATTATGTAGAGAGTGTATTGATACCCACCGAAAAGCGTTTGACAGCTTGTGTATCGTCTCAGGTTGGCTGTTCTCTATCGTGTAAATTTTGTGCTACAGGTTATATGGCACGCAAGCGCAATTTGGATTTTGATGAAATAGTGGATGAGGTGACCTTACTGAATGAGTTGTCTCAGAAACACTATGGCAAAAACTTATCCAACATAGTGTTTATGGGTATGGGTGAGCCTTTGCTCAACTACAGTAATACACTGAAAGCTATAGAGCGCATCACATCGCCAGATGGGCTAGGTATGAGCCCCAGGCGCATCACAGTGTCAACGGCTGGTGTTGCCAAGATGATCAGGCAATTGGGTGACGATAAGGTGAAGTTCAAGTTAGCCTTGTCGCTACATGCGGCCAACGACCGTAAGCGCAATGAGATAATGCCTATCAATGAAACCAACAATCTAAAAGGATTGATAGAGGCGCTCAATTACTTTTATAAATGTACAGGCAACGAGATAACGTTTGAATATATTCTGTTTAAGAACTTTAATGATAGCATGAAGGATGCAGAAGATTTGGTGAAGATATATCGCCAGGTGCCTGCCGACCTAGTGAATATTATAGAATACAACCCCATAGAGAATGCGATGTTTGAGAAGCCAGACGAAGAGACGACTAATGAATTTATGGAGTATCTGAAGGAAAATAAGGTAAATGTTCGTTTGCGTCGCAGCCGTGGCAAAGATATAGATGCGGCTTGTGGGCAGCTTGCCAACATTGGTGAGGCAAAAGCATAGGCAATACATAGGAGACTAAACAGGTTATATTTGTAAGGTATGAATAATGGAATGGTAACAGTATTGGAGATATTGAAGTACGTAGTGCCCTCGGTAGTGTCTATAACAGGCGCTTACCTGATAGTGCAAAAGTTTTTGGTGACAGAAACTAAACGTAAAGAACTAGCCATATTTGAGCATACGCAGGATACAACACTAAGGTTCAAACTGCAAGCTTATGAGCGTCTTGCACTGTTTCTGGAACGTATCAACTCATTGCAACTACTTAGTAGGCTATATGATACAGATATGACTGTTGCTGAGCTACAGTTTGCTATGATTACTACGGTGAAAAATGAGTTTGAGCATAACCTTTCGCAGCAGATATATGTATCGAAAAACGTGTGGGAAACAGTGAAGGGCGTAAAAGAGCAGGAGTTAAATATGATAAACAGGGTTTGCCAAATGCTAGACCCCAATGCACCTGCCAGAGAGTTGTATGCTCGCATTATGGAGCTGATATCCAGAACGGAAAGTGAGTTGCCTACTCAGGTAGGCTTGCAAGTGCTCAATGCAGAAGCCAAAACGGTGATGCAGTATGGTACTTATTAATTGCATAGTAGTAGGTATACAGAAAAGTATGGAAGCAATGAAAAAAGGGCTGACTATTGCTGCTGCGCTCATTTACTCTAGTGTAGCATTGGGACAAAAGACTGATTGGCAACGTTTTAAATTAAAAGGCGAAGTTGCATCTGTAACCGAGCTAGAATACGCAGCACAAAAGCTAGGTAAAGCTGTAGACAAAGGTGAGCTTAAGTCTAAAACTGTTTATTTGTATAATGATAGCGGATACAGAACAGGGTTTACTAGTTATGGAGCAGATGGCGTGCTTACATCTAGGTCGGAGTACAACTATAATGATTCTGGCAGACTAGTAGATGTGAAGCGGTATAGAGGTGATGGTGGGCTAAATGTAACTACCACTTATAAATATGATAAATTGGGTAACGAATCGGAGGAACGAAATACGGACCCTTCAGGCCTTATGTTTATGTCTGCAAAGGGCAAATATGACCTGAATGGTAATAGGATAGTGTATGACAGGTTCGATCAGTTTGGGCATTTGTTTCTAAAGTCGAATTTGAGGTACGATAAGAATGGCAACGAAATAGAAGAAAGAGAATATGACTCTCACGAGAGCTTGCAGTTTAAGACAAGCTATGAGTATAGTGAGTATGATAGCAAAGGTAACTGGCAGCGAAGAGTGATGTATAAAAATGAAGTGCCGAAAATAATAGTAGAACGAAAGCTGGAATACAAAAAATAGAATACTATGCTGAGAAGCCTGCTATTGTTGATGTTTATAATAATGAAAACAGGCTTGCTAGCACAGCAGGTAACAACAGATGGATATAATGGTAGGGTGAAGCGATTGGAGGAATACAACTTCAAAGAGCTACAGCAAACAGGCATAGACCTGAAAGACGGCTATAGAATAGTGAGTATATATGATTCGGCTGGCTATAAGACCAAAGCGTATAGTTATGACGAGAAAGGTGCATTGATAGGCAAGTCTGTATATAAATATGATGGCTCGAAGCTGGTAGAGGAGCGAAACTATAACGAACAGGGGAAGTATGTGTATGCTAATAAATACAGGTATGATAAACGTGGTAATGAAATTTCGCTGAAGCACTATTCTGTAAATGGGTTGTTGTTTTTGAGGACTCAGAGTGAGTATGATGACAAAGGAAATATAGTGCAAGAACGTAGCTACAATGCGGAAGGTAACCTGCTGAACAAAGCTACATGGCAATATGATGCCAAAGGCAATGTAGCCGAAGAACGAATATATGATGCTGATGAACAGGAGACGAGCCTGACAAAATATAAGTATGATGCGGAAGGTAGGATGATAGAAGAAGTAAAAGAGCTGTATGGCATAATGCTGCGTACGGTATATAAGTATGATGAACAAGGAGTGCTGAACGAGGAGTGGGGTTATAATGCAGAGGGTGTGCGAGACGCAAGAATAGTATATGAGTATGATGATAATGGAACTGCCATAAAAGAAACATACTATTCAGCCGATGATAAGGTGAAAAGAGCGGTGAGTTACAAAAACGACTACGACCGTTATCAAAATCTTGTGAAAAGAACACAATTGGAAAATGGGAGAGAGGTTGTAATTTTGCGGAAAGAGCTGGATTACTATCAGTAAAAACGTCTTGATACAAAATACTATTGGGATATACAAATAGGTGTATTCCCGCATGTTGATAAAAAAAAGGAAGGAAAGTGAAATATTCCTTCCACGTTATCCCAAAAAGTATATTTTTGCACCATAAAATTTAAACGCATAAACTATGTCTGAAATTGCAAATCGCGTTAAGAAGATTATCGTAGACAAATTGGGTGTTGATGAATCAGAAGTTAACACTGAAGCGAGTTTTACCAACGACCTTGGCGCAGACTCTCTGGACACAGTAGAACTTATCATGGAGTTCGAAAAGGAGTTCAACATCTCAATTCCTGATGAGCAGGCTGAAACTATTACTACAGTAGGTCAGGCTATTTCATACCTGGAAGAGCACGTAAAGTAATTGCTTATTATTTCGTAAACAGAAAATCGTTCAATGAACTTACCGTTAAAACGCGCTGTCGTTACGGGTCTCGGAGCCCTGACGCCATTAGGCAATGATGTTCCAAGCTATTGGAATGGATTGGTTAATGGTGTCTCGGGTGCGGGGTTCGTAAAGCAATTTGATATAACCAAGTTCAAAACGAAATTTGCGTGCGAACTCAAGGACTTTAATCCTGAGAATTACTTTGAGCGTAAGGAAGCGCGTAAACTCGATCGTTTCTCGCAAATTGCTTTGGTAGCTGCTGATGAGGCAGTGCGTCATGCTAATTTATTACAAGATTCGATTGATAGAGATAGGGTAGGAGTGATTTGGGGGTCAGGCATAGGTGGTATGATTACCTTCATTGAAGAAATGAAGAATTTTGCTACTGGCGATGGTACTCCACGTTTCAACCCGTTCTTCATTCCTAAGCTTATATTAGATATTGCTTCGGGTCATATATCCATGAAATATGGTTTTCGTGGTCCCAACTTTTCTACAGTAAGTGCATGTGCATCATCTACTAACTCTATAATAGATGCACTTAATTATATCAGATTAGGTAAAGCTGATGCTTTCATTTGTGGTGGTTCTGAGGCCGTAGTTACCGAAGCTGGTATAGGTGGCTTCAATGCTATGAAAGCATTGTCTGAGCGTAATGATGATTTCGCAACGGCTAGCCGTCCTTTCGACCTAGACAGAGATGGATTTGTGTTAGGCGAAGGTGCTGGAGCTATTGTAGTTGAAGAATTAGAACATGCAAAGGCTCGTGGTGCACACATCATAGCCGAATTGGCTGGTGGCGGATTGAGTGCAGATGCTTACCACCTTACTGCTCCACACCCTGAAGGTCTTGGAGCATATAATGTGATGAGAAATGCACTTGCTGATGCTGGTT
>CALRKH020000003.1:0-68459 GCA_943367855.1 Asaia bogorensis
GCCGATGATAGGTATAATGACAAACGAACTGTAAACACTGTATACCAGAGTAACTATAGTAATTTGAGATCGGCTGTAAGTAATGTAAATAGAGCATTTACTGCCAGAGTGAAACATGCATACACATGGGGAAAGGCGGACACTGTATATAGCAAGACAGATACTGCAGCATATAGCTATGAGATAAAGCAACGCTTCTCTATAACACACACAAGTGTAGTAAGTACTGAGAAACACACCTACAAAGATTTAGCACCAGACTCTATGCGGTATGTTCAACTGTTTAACCGGTCTTTTACTAATATAGGGAATGGGTATTACAACACAGGCAACGACTCTGTAGCAACAGGACAGCAATGGCTGTGGACTGATAACAATGTACAATTAACAGCATTTGCCGGAAGGCGAAGCCAAATGACATTTAATGCTGGCATAGGTGTGAGAACGGATCAGTTTACAACGAGCCCAGTATCGGTGCCTATAGTAGATAGTCCGGGGTATGCGGCAGGTAGAAAAGTAAGCAATCTGACTAACACTTATTTACTAGGAAACATAGCCAACAATGACGCAGATAGCAGCGCATGGCGATATAATGCAGGAATACGTTTTTACTGGGCAGGAGCAAATGCTGGCGATTTCTTGCTAGATGCAGCAATAGCCCGAAAAGTAGGGAAAACAGGCTTGATAAAAATTGGCATGAACCAGACTAACGGCAGCGCCCCCTATAGCCTAACCAACTATGAAAATATGTATGTGGAGCGCAGCTTTGACTTTAAAAAGGAGCAAATAAACACGCTATACTTTTCTATTAGTTTGCCTAAATATAATGGAGCCGCAGGTGCCAGACTTTATTCTATAAACAACTATATATACCTGAACAATACTGAGTTGCCAGATCAATATACAAGTACTTTCAGTGTAGCACAACTGTATGTTCGTAAGATGCTAAGAGTTGGTAGTTTTTACTTAGACAACGAGTTGGTGTATCAGGCAAGTGCTGACAATGCACCTATAAATATACCAACGCTAATGGGCAGACATCAAATCAGTTTTGAGCGAGGACTGTTTGCGAATGCGATAAGAGTAGCGATAGGAGTAGAGGGCAGGTATAACAGCACCTACACACCTGCTGGATATAGTGCTCCATTTAATAGATATTTCTATCAAAACACAGTTTCGGTAAGTAATCAACCAGAGTTGGCTGCATTCTTCAACTTTAGGATAAAACGGTTGCGTGCGTTTATTATGGGAGACAACCTAAATCAATTGTTCTCTAAAAATACTATTCTATTTGCGGCATCACCAGCAGCTAATTTCCAGCGAACAGGACGTACATTCTACCCAGTTTATGCGGCTCAAAACACCTTATTGAGAATAGGCTTTAGCTGGGTGATGGTGAATTAACATAGCACCATTGCTCCAACTAAAGCCTGAATAAAACTAATGTAAAAGCTTACCTACTTTTTGGCATTAGCAGCCAATTTCATTTCGTTATCTTCTAGTTTTTTGTCTATCAATAATAATCTTGGGTCTAAGGCTACTTTATAAGGCTTGAAAGATAAGGGTATAGATAAGGAGTTCTTTCCATCGTTCAACTTATACAACTGACGGCTTGCTACTGTTTTACGGTCTTTGTAAATAGCTAACTCAACATATTCTGTACCCTTAGCTGGCGTTTCTTTGCCTACACCATCGGCATACAACTTCTGTATGGATACATCTACTTGGAGCATGCCTCCATTCTGAGTAGTATCATATTTGACAGCAGTAACTGCATTATTGTATAGTGTGATATTGTAGAAGGCATCATTGATAAGATACTGTAAAGAATCTGGTGTAGATTGTTTGATACTTTGCACGAGCTGGGCAGTGGTAGGATATGGAGCACCCTTGAATGCATATTGAAGTATAAATCTACTTACAGCAGCGTTCATACTATCTTCTCCTATGTACTTGCATAAAGTATTGGTAAGAATGCCACCTTTTTGGTAAAGGATGTAACTCTGCCCATCATCTGCCAGAGCCCAAGGTTTTTCTTTTTCGGACTCGGAAGACCTTGCACTTAAGTACTTATCCATTTCCATACGGAGGAACTTCCTAACTCTATCTTCGCCATATTCTTTCTCCATCACTCTAATAGAACCATATTGAGCTAAAGACTCTGATAAGATGTTAGAGCCTTCGACATCGGCCCCAACAACCTGATGCGCAAACCACTGATGTGCCACCTCGTGTGCTGTGACATAAAAAGGATAATCGATATCAGCCTTAGCAGTATCTACATTGGCTATGAAACCTATACCCTCTGAAAAAGGGATGGTGTTGGGGAAAGACTGCGCAAACTGCGAGTAGCGAGGGAATTCTAAAATTCTAACTTGTTTGTGCTGATAAGGCGAAAAAGCTGTAGTGTAATAATCTAAAGACTTTTTGATGCCATGTATCATTCTGTCCAGATTGTACTCGTGACCTTTGGTGTAGAATATTTCAATATTTACGTCTTTCCATTTGTCTCGACGTACTGTGTACTCGGCACTAAGGATAGAGTAGAAGTTCAATATTTTACTGTCCATTTTGTAATGAAAGTACCTACGTCCGTTTTGTTGCCACTCTCGCTGCAAATAACCAGGGGCTACAGCTATTTGAGCAGGTACTGTGCTAACTGTAACATCGAGACCAACAAAATCAGCATCGTTTGTAAATAGGTTTCTTTGCCATGCGGTGGAATCGGTAATCTTATTGGCGGTGGGTCTATAGGCTAGTCCATGTTTTTTCCTATCGTTGTTGTCGGCTATTTCATAATCTTTATTATAGCCTATAGATGGCATAAAAGAGCGATTGTTGATAAACGTACCATTGTAAATAGGAGTAGACAAACCAGTGAAGCTATGTGCAAAACCTTTACTTTCTAGCTGTACATCAAAACTCAAGAGCACACTATCGCCAGGTAATAAAGGTGCTGCGAGCCTATATATATGATACACTACACTAGAATCGTTGTATACTAGAGTAGCACCTTTTTGAAAATGAACAGTCTTCAAAGTCACCTCTCGCTGCAAAACAAGGTGCACAGAATCAATAGGTTTATCTGACTTATTTTGCAGCATATATTGAGCTTTTGCACTCATGCCGCGCTCATAGGGATGCAAGTCAACATTGAGTTTGATATCTGTAATTTTGGGTTGATTGATATTTTTGTATTTGCTGTATTTTTTCTCGTAAACAGCTTGTTCGTTTTCCAACTCAAAATTGGTTTGATAACTATTCAGCACGTTGGTGTTGTAATAGATATAAGCACCAATGCCGGCAAACAACAGTAGGCCACACATTACCATAGCCTGAGCAGTTCTATTTTGCTTGGTCCAGGCTTCGGCCCATCTCAGCCTCAATGGTCGGTCTGTGCCACGTGCCCACAATAAACTACTCAACAATGCGAGCACTAAACAAAAAGCTCCCCAGTAAAACTTAAAAACGATGAATGGAAATGTAGCATGACCAAACTTGTTCATGGCCGAGTAAATGACACCGGGATCGGAACCGAAAATTAACAAATTGTGCTTGAGCACGAGTATAGCGAAAGTGGTGTTCCAGAAATAAAATATAGCAACAATGAAGTAGCCTAAAAACTTATTGGGAGACAAGGTTTGTACAAAAATGGATAAGACTGCCAGCAGCAGCATATCGGGCAACTTATAGATGAAAAGATACTGAACATACAAGCCCAACTCTAAATTCATATATCCTTTGGTAAGCTGCACAGCTATGCCACATACCATAACTATGGCTACCAACAATATCTGCATAAACCACAAACCTGCCAGCTTACTTATGTAGAAAACCCAATTAGGTACTGGTAAAGCATCAAGTATATTACTCATTCTAAACTCTCTAGCCCGCCATACCAACTCACCACCAAAAAGAATTGTGAGTATAACGATGAAAATCTGGAATGTGCCAAAGAAATACTCTACCACCTCGTAAGTAACAGGCAATGTTTGTGTTTCGTAAATCTGACCTATCTGCTTGGATACCAAGAATAATAGCAACATACCAAACAGGAGTATGATACGGAAATAAGCGTTTCGCCATAGTGTAATACACTCATTGACAGCTAAGCCCCAAAGGTTGCCCAGCATAGCCTTGGTAGTATATTGCTGAGCAACAGAAGGTATAGCATCTCTATGAAAAGCGATAGGTACAAAGTCGACTTTGGGAGCAGATGGAGCTGTCACCTTTTTGAAAGAGAGCCTACGTGGGGTAGCAGAAAAGGAAAAGAAACTATACCCTATAAACCAAACAATAGCGGCCACTGCCAACCAAATAAGCCTATTGAGCAAGAAATAACCTTGTAGAGAGATGGTACGATGATTCTTATCCCATGTACTCCAATACTTGGTAATAGTACGTTTGGCAAAGTTGCCCATAGGGTCGGCAAGAGCACCAACAGTTTGTAGGTCAAGCTCACGAAATAGGGATGAGGCAACACCATTGGCTACGAAAAACACAATAAGTGATAACCAAATGACAAATATATCTCTGGATATGAGACTAACAGCAAAAAATATGGTTCCATATATTATGGTGTTGGGAACAATAGATTGCCAATAAGCACTAACATATGGCATGAGCTGAAAGACACCTAACCTATCTGGCTGCACCCAAGGCATGGCATAACCCAGCATAAGACCAAAAGCAGGACCAGTGAGCACGAGTAATGCTACGAGCAATGTAGCAGAAAATCTACCGGCTAAATAATCGAACTTAGAAATGGGTGTGGTGAAGATTAAGGAATGAGTGTTGTACTTAAAATCTTTCAGGACAGCATTGCCAATGATGGCAACCATAATAATGAGGCCTATATAATTATTGATAGTGGAGAAAAAAGTATCGATAATCATAGGAGCATTGGCATGAATGCGCTCGCCACCGAAGTTGAATTTCACTTCGGGCCATACCCCACCCGCCATAAGCGCTATGAAAAATGTGACCAACAATAACACCCCAAAGTAGATGTATGTAGCACCTGAGCGCATGAGCCGTCTCAGCTCAAAAGAGAATATTGCACTGAACATAAAATGATAAGAGCTTAAGGATTAAGAAATATTAGCAAAGTATATGTCCTCTAGTGTGGCTTGAGTTTTTGAAAAACCATCGCCTGGGTCATCTTCGCTATAAATATGTATCATCATTTTGCCACCAGACAACTTAGACATTACTATTTTTCTAGTAGCTTGATAGTGCGATACTTCTGCTTTTTCTACTTTTTTGCTCCAAATCTTATTATCAAAAGCTCTCAATAGTTCTTCTGGATTGCCACGCTGCACTACCCTACCGGCTGCTATAATGGCCATATCGTTACATAGCTCATTTACATCTTCTACTATATGTGTAGATAATATAACCACAATATTTTCACCTATTTCGCTTAGTAAATTATTAAACCTAAGGCGTTCGGCAGGGTCTAGGCCAGCGGTAGGCTCATCTACAATGATTAGTTGCGGACTACCAATTAAAGCCTGAGCAATACCGAAACGCTGTTTCATGCCACCAGAGTAGCCGCCCAAATATTTATTGCGATGTTGATATAGATTGACCTGCTCGAGCAAAGCCTTCACCATATCTTTTCGCTCAGAATCGTTTGAAATACCTTTCAACCTAGCTACATAATGCAACATCTCCTCGGCACTAACACGAGGATACACACCAAACTCCTGAGGCAAGTAGCCTAAAACCTTTCTTAATTCTTGTTTGTTGGCAAATACATCAACATCATTAAAAACTATACTGCCCGTATCAGCATCTTGCAGCGTAGCAATAGTACGCATGAGGCTAGATTTGCCAGCACCGTTGGGGCCTAAAAGGCCGAACATACCATTAGAAATATTGAGATTGATGTCTTTTAACGCCTGAACACCATTGGCGTAGGTTTTGGAGAGCTGGGAGATTTGTAGCATAATTTGTACTTTGATACTTTATGTATCGTCAAAGTACGGATAATGTTACAAAATGGCATAAATAAATTGTTTCAACTCTGAATAGCTAAAGCAATTACAAAAAAAATTATCTACTTCTGTAATAGTTGACAATCAATTTTTGCTGTGACACCGCTGAAGCTACTAGGGGTGCTGCGCTTGTTGCACTCTTCTCTGGCATCTTTTCTATTAACCTTACCCATGTCGTATTCATTTGTTACCTTATTAACCGTATTAGGAAATGTAGTAACACAGCGACAAGTGTAAACTTTTTTGCACGACACCCATGACAAAGATGTAGCAACGAAGACCAAAGAAAACAACGCTTTTTTCATAAACTATTGCCTAAAAATTAATAACTGAAACTTTAGGTGCCATTTTAGCCACCCAAGTTTGATGCAATGATATTGTATTTGCACGAACTTAGCAAGATAAAAGACAGGAAAGCTAAGAAATGGAATAGTGCAAATGATGGGGGACTAAAAGCATTATCGGAAAATAAATTCATCAATACTGGCGTGCATTACAGCAAACAGAGTGGGTAAAAAATGCTTTTTGGAATATTTTTTGCTTTATTAAAGGCCGTTCTATATCTTTGCAATCCCATTTTTTGGGGTACTTGTACGTGCACGATAAAAAATTTATTAATTTTTGATATTGAAGAATGCCTGTAAAGGTAGGCTACGCCTATGTTTCAGGGTTTTTTTATTTGTATAAAAGGAGTAACAGATCATTATGGCATTACTAGACAAAAGGACAGCTACCGGTAGGGTGAATTTCGGCAAGTTGCATGACTCCGCAGCCACCCCCGATCTGCTCGCGATCCAGCTTCAGTCTTTTCAGGACTTTTTTCAGCTAGAAACAACGCCCGACAAACGTAATAACGAGGGGTTGTTTAGAGTTTTTAAGGAAAACTTCCCGATTACTGACACAAGAAACATCTTTGTTCTTGAGTTTCTGGATTATTTCATTGACCCTCCCCGCTACACTATTGACGAGTGTATGGAGCGTGGTCTTACTTACTCCGTGCCGTTGAAAGCTAAGCTGAAGCTTAGCTGTAACGATGAAGAACACGTAGACTTTGAAACAATAGTTCAAGACGTGTTTTTGGGAAATATACCCTATATGACCCCAAGAGGTACGTTTGTGATAAACGGTGCTGAGCGCGTAGTTGTTTCTCAGCTTCACCGTTCACCAGGCGTATTCTTTGGCCAGAGCGTACACCCGAATGGAACAAAAATCTATAGTGCACGAGTAATTCCATTCAAGGGAGCTTGGATGGAGTTTGCTACAGACATCAACAATGTGATGTATGCATATATAGACCGTAAGAAAAAATTCCCTGTAACTACTCTACTTCGTGCTATAGGCTACGAAACAGATAAGGACATCCTTCATTTGTTTGACATGGCTGAAGAAGTGAAAGTAGACAGAAAATCACTTTCTGAAAATCTAGGTCGTCGTTTGGCAGCTCGTGTATTGCGTAGCTGGACAGAAGACTTTGTGGATGAAGACACAGGCGAGGTAGTATCTATAGAGCGTAATGAAGTGGTACTAGACCGCGATAGTGTGCTTGACGAAAGCAATGCTGAGCAAGTATTGGAGATGGGCATCAAAACTGTATTCTTGCAAAGAGAAGAAGTGAGCGGTGACTACTCTATAATATACAATACGTTGAACAAAGATACTTCTAACTCAGAGTTAGAGGCTGTTCAACACATCTACCGTCAATTGCGTGGATCTGACGCACCAGATGACGAGACAGCGCGCGGTATCATAGAGAAATTATTCTTTAGTGATAAGCGTTATGATTTGGGTGAAGTAGGTCGTTACAAGATCAATCGTAAATTAGGTCTTGACATCAGCTTGAACAACAAAGTACTGAGCAAAGAAGATATCATATCTATCATCAAGTATCTAGTACGTTTGACCAATGGTAAAGCTGAAATAGATGACATCGACCACTTGAGCAATCGTCGTGTTCGTACTGTAGGTGAGCAATTGTTTGCACAATTTGGTGTGGGATTGGCACGTATGGCACGTACTATACGTGAGCGTATGAATGTGCGTGATAATGAGGTATTTACACCAATAGACCTTATTAATGCTCGTACGCTATCGTCTGTTATCAATTCGTTCTTTGGTACATCTCAGCTATCTCAGTTCTTAGACCAAACCAATCCACTATCTGAGATAACGCACAAACGTCGTATCTCGGCACTAGGCCCAGGTGGTTTGAGCCGTGAGCGTGCGGGCTTTGAGGTTCGTGACGTTCACTATAGCCACTATGGTCGTCTATGTACTATTGAAACACCAGAAGGTCCAAACATCGGTTTGATATCTACACTATGCGTGCACGCACAAATCAATGACATGGGTTTCATAGAAACTCCATATCACAAAGTGCGCGAAGGTCAAGTAGACTTGTCTAAATTCAGATTTTTGAGTGCAGAGGAGGAAGACCTTGCAAAAATTGCCCAGGCTAACGTTCCTCTTGATGCTAATGGCAACTTTATAGAAGATAAAGTAAAATCTCGTCAAACAGGTGACTTCCCGATATTGGAGCCTAACGAAGTAGAGTACATGGACGTGGCCCCGAACCAAATTGTGGGTCTGTCTGCATCATTGATTCCGTTTTTGGAGCATGATGACGCCAACCGTGCCTTGATGGGATCGAACATGCAACGTCAGGCTGTGCCACTAATAGTACCACAGGTGCCAATAGTTGGTACAGGCTTGGAAGGTAAAGCTGCGCGTGATGCACGTATCCAGATACATGCAGAGGGCAATGGTGTGATAGAGTATGTAGATGCAGACCATATACATGTGCGCTATGACCGCAGTGAAAAAGACCGTCTAGTGTCTTTTGAAGACGACCTAAGAATATATACACTTACTAAGTATAAGAAGACGAACCAAAGTACCAGCATAACACTACGCCCATGTGTACGCAAGGGTCAGAAAGTGAAAACTGGAGACTTCCTTACTGAAGGCTATGCTACACAGGATGGAGAATTGGCATTGGGACGTAACTTGAAAGTAGCGTTCATGCCTTGGAAGGGTTACAACTTCGAGGATGCGATAGTAATCAATGAAAAAGTGGTACGTGAAGACTGGTTTACATCTGTACACATAGATGAGTATGAACTAGAGGTGCGCGACACTAAACTTGGTGAGGAAGAGTTGACTCCAGATATACCAAACGTATCGGAAGAGGCTACTAAAGACCTTGATGAAAACGGTATCATTCGTATAGGTGCACACGTGAAGGAAGGTGATATACTTATTGGTAAAATAACGCCAAAAGGAGAAACTGACCCAACACCTGAAGAGAAACTACTACGTGCGATATTTGGTGACAAAGCAGGTGATGCGAAAGATGCATCATTGAAAGCACCAAGTGGCACTGAAGGTATAGTGGTATCTAAGCAGCTGTTTCAACGTGCTAAAAAGGATAAGAACTCTAAGGTTCGTGAAAAATCTCAATTAGAAAAAATAGAGAAGACACACGAGAAAAACCTTGAAGACCTTAAAAATTTGTTGCTTGACAAACTACAGATATTGTTGAAAGACAAATCGTCTGCAGGCATAACAAATAACTTTGGTGAAACCGTATTGAGCAAAGGCGGTAAATTCAACTCGAAAACACTTGGCTCAATAGACTATTTGAATGTAAATCCGCTAGGATGGACAGGTGATGAAGAAACAGATGGTTTGATCAACTTATTGTTGCACAACTACAACATCAAATTCAACGAAGAACTAGGACGCTACAAGCGTGAAAAGTTCAACCTGAGCATTGGTGATGAACTACCTACAGGAGTATTGAAACTTGCTAAAGTATATCTTGCTAGCAAGCGTAAACTGAAAGTGGGTGATAAGATGGCGGGTCGCCACGGTAACAAGGGTATAGTAGCTAAAATAGTACGTGCTGAAGATATGCCGTTCTTAGAAGATGGCACACCAGTAGACGTGGTACTTAACCCACTTGGTGTACCTTCTCGTATGAACCTTGGTCAGATATACGAAACAATACTTGGCTGGGCTGGTGAGAAACTAGGTGTGAAGTTTGCTACTCCAATCTTTGACGGAGCATCTGTAACAGAAATAGGCAACCTTATAGATCAGGCAGGACTACCAGAGTTTGGACACACCTATCTATATGATGGTGAGACTGGTGAGCGTTTCCACCAAAAGGCTACAGTTGGTATCATATACATGATCAAACTGCATCACATGGTAGACGATAAGATGCACGCCCGTTCGATAGGCCCGTACAGCCTTATCACACAGCAACCATTAGGTGGTAAAGCACAATTTGGTGGTCAGCGTTTTGGTGAAATGGAAGTTTGGGCACTAGAAGCATATGGTGCATCAAACATTCTACAAGAGTTGTTAACCATTAAGTCGGACGACATAGTGGGACGTGCCAAAACATACGAAGCCATAGTGAAAGGCGACAACATACCTAAAGCAGGAATACCAGAATCGTTCAACGTATTGGTGAATGAGCTGCGTGGCTTGGGTCTGGAATTGAAATTTGAATAATCGGTACGAAGCAGATAATCGCACTTGCGATTATCTGCTTCGTAAAACCGGACAAAATGGTAAAATGCAGCAATGATTTTGAAATAATACATGCTGTAGTATTAATTGAACTTTATACTTTTTAATAAAATGGCAATTAAGAAAGATAGCCGCCCCAGGGCAGGTTTTGGTAAAATAACCATTAGTCTTGCATCGCCGGACACCATTCTGGACCGCTCATATGGAGAGGTACTGAAGCCTGAAACTATCAATTATCGTACTTACAAGCCAGAACGTGATGGTTTGTTTTGCGAGAAAATATTTGGTCCTGTGAAGGACTATGAGTGCTATTGTGGCAAATACAAGCGTATTCGCTACAAGGGTATAGTATGTGACCGTTGTGGTGTAGAGGTTACTGAGAAAAAAGTTCGTAGAGAGCGTTTGGGTCATATAAAACTAGTAGTGCCAATTGTACACATTTGGTACTTCAAAAGTTTACCCAATAAAATTGGCTACTTGCTTGGTGTGAGCTCCAAAAAAATGGAGAGCATTGTTTACTACGAACGTTATGTGGTGGTACAAGCTGGTGAAGCTGATGACATGATTCGTACAAAGCTGAACTTGAAAGATTCTGAAAACACGTTCCAACAGTTGCTAACTGAGGATGAGTATTTAGAAATACTTGATGGTTTATCTAAAGAGAATCAATACTTGCCAGACGAAGACCCTAACAAGTTTATAGCTAAGATGGGTGCTGAAGCTGTGCAAGTTCTACTTGCCAGAATAGACCTTGACAAGCTGTCATACGAATTGCGTAATGCTGCAGCTAATGAAACATCACAGCAGCGTAAGCAAGAGGCCCTTAAACGCTTAAGTGTTGTTGAGGCCTTCCGTGATGCGAATACAAGAGTAGAAAACCGCCTAGAGTGGATGGTAATGCAATATGTGCCGGTAATACCACCAGAATTGCGTCCATTAGTGCCGCTAGATGGTGGTCGTTTTGCGTCATCGGACTTAAACGATTTGTATCGTCGTGTTATTATACGTAACAATCGTTTGAAGAGATTGATAGAAATCAAAGCACCAGAAGTGATCTTGCGCAACGAAAAACGTATGTTGCAAGAAGCTGTGGACTCTTTGTTTGACAACAGTCGTAAGTCTAATGCCGTGAAAGCGGAAGGCGGACGTGCACTAAAATCACTATCAGACGTACTAAAAGGTAAGCAAGGTCGTTTCCGTCAAAACTTGTTGGGTAAACGTGTCGACTACTCTGGTCGTTCGGTAATTGTGGTAGGTCCTGAAATGAAACTACATGAGTGTGGTTTGCCTAAGGACATGGCAGCCGAGCTGTTCAAACCATTTATCATTCGCAAACTGATAGAAAGAGGTATAGTAAAAACGGTAAAAAGTGCGAAGAAACTAGTAGAGCGCAAAGAAGCCGTAGTATGGGATATATTGGAGAACGTGCTGAAAGGTCACCCAATTCTTCTAAACCGTGCCCCTACGCTACACAGATTGTCAATACAAGCGTTTCAGCCTAAACTGATAGAAGGTAAAGCTATTCAGCTACACCCACTAGTGTGTTCGGCATTCAACGCCGACTTTGACGGTGACCAGATGGCGGTACACGTGCCACTTAGCAATGCTGCTATAGTAGAAGCACAGTTATTGATGCTTGCGTCTCACAACATCCTGAACCCTCAAAATGGTACACCAATCACCCTTCCTTCTCAGGACATGGTACTTGGACTGTACTATATATCAAAAGGTAAAAAATCAACTGAAACTGAAATTGTAAAAGGCGAAAACAGAGTCTTTTACAGTGCAGAGGAAGTGTTGATTGCCTATAATGAAGGAAAAGCAGACCTACATGCATGGATAAAAGTGCGTGCAAGCGTACGTGAAGCTGATGGCAGCATAGTAACTAAGCTTATAGATACTACTGTAGGTCGTGTAATGTTCAATCAATTTGTACCTAAAGAGAATGGTTATGTAAATGCTCTTCTTACTAAGAAGTCATTGCGTGAAATCATCGGTAATATATTGAAGAACACTAACATTCCTAAGACAGTACAATTCCTAGATGATATAAAAACACTTGGTTTCCGTACGGCCTTCCGTGGTGGACTTTCGTTCAACATTAAGGACCTATCTGTACCAGATGTTAAAGAAGAATTGGTAGGACTTGCACAGCAAGAAGTGGACGAAATATGGGACAACTACAACATGGGTCTTATAACGAACAACGAACGTTATAACCAAGTAATTGACGTATGGTCTCGTGTGGATACAAGAGTAACAGAAACGCTGATTAGAGAAATGGCTGCGGATAAACAAGGTTTCAACTCTGTTTATATGATGCTTGACTCTGGTGCGCGTGGTTCTAAACAACAGGTTAAACAGCTTGCTGGATTGAGAGGACTGATGGCTAAACCACGTCGTTCGGGATCATCGGGCTCTGAAATCATTGAGAACCCAATCTTGTCAAACTTTAAAGTAGGTCTGTCGGTACTTGAATACTTTATCTCTACCCACGGTGCTCGTAAAGGTCTAGCGGATACGGCCCTTAAAACAGCGGATGCAGGTTATCTAACCCGTCGTTTGGTGGATGTGGCACAAGATGTGGTAATCACATCTGAAGATTGTGGCACACTGCGTGGAATTGCAACATCTGCATTGAAAGATAATGAAGAGATTGTAGAACCATTGTATGATCGTATTTTAGGTCGCACGTCTCTTCACAATATATACGACCCGCTTACAGATGAGCTGATCATAGAGGCTGGAGCTGAAATAACAGAAGATATAGCTAAGAGAATAGATGATAGCCCAATAGATACTGTAGAAATTCGCTCAGTGTTGACGTGTGAGAGCCGTCGTGGTGTGTGTACTAAATGTTATGGTAAAAACCTAGCAACAGGCTACATGGCTCAACGCGGTGATGCAGTAGGTATCATAGCAGCACAGTCTATCGGTGAACCTGGTACACAGCTTACACTTCGTACCTTCCACGTGGGTGGTGTGGCTGGTTCTTCAGCAATTGAATCTCAATTAGTTGCTCGTTTTGATGGAACTATACAATTTGATGGTTTGCGCACCACTAAGTATAAAGATGCTGAAGGCGAAGACCAAATAGTAGTAATAGGCCGTACAGGAGAGGTACGTATAGTAGATGTAGCCAACGATAGATTGTTGATTACAAACAACATACCATATGGTTCAATATTGAAAATTGCAAATGGCAAAAAGGTTTCGAAAGGTGATGTGATATGCACTTGGGATCCATTTAACGCCGTTATCATTTCTGAAATATCTGGACGCGTACGTTTTGATAGTGTAATAGAAGGTGTAACTTATCGTGAAGAGGCTGACGAACAAACAGGTCACCGCGAGCGTGTAGTTATTGAAACCAAAGACAAAACTAAGATACCAGCTATATGTGTAGATGGTAAGGAGACTAAGTTGTACAACTTACCAGTTGGATCTCACATAGCAGTGGAGCCTGACCAAGAAGTACACAATGGTCAGATATTGGTGAAAATACCACGTATCATGGGTCGTAGCCGAGATATCACGGGTGGTCTTCCACGTGTAACCGAGCTATTTGAAGCACGTAACCCAAGTAACCCAGCAGTAGTAGCTGAGATAGATGGCGTTGTAACATTTGGCAACGTGAAACGCGGTAACAGAGAAATTACTGTAGAATCTCGTGAAGGTCTGGTGAAAAAGTACTTAGTTCCTCTTACCCGCCACATCATGGTACAAGATGGGGACTTTGTAAAAGCTGGTAATGCACTATCTGATGGTGCAACTACACCAAGTGACATACTTAACATCAAGGGGCCATTTGCGGTACAAGAATATCTAGTAAACGAAATACAAGAAGTTTATCGTTTGCAAGGTGTGAAAATCAATGATAAACACATTGAAGTGATAGTGCGCCAAATGATGCGTAAAGTGAATATAGTAGACCCGGGAGATACGAAATTCTTGGAAGAAGATACAGTAGATAAGTTCGACTTTATGGACGAAAACGACTGGATCTTTGACAAGAAGGTAGTAATAGATGCTGGCGATTCTGACAAACTTCACCCAGGTCAAATAGTGACAATACGTGAAGTAAGAGAAGAAAACAGCGGTCTACGTCGTGCAGATAAGAAGTTGGTAGAATATCGTGATGCTAATCCGGCCACATCATCACCGATGTTGTTGGGTATTACAAAAGCATCACTTGGCACACAAAGCTGGATATCAGCAGCGTCGTTCCAGGAAACTACAAAAGTTCTTTCGCAAGCAGCTATCAATGGTAAATCTGACTCATTGATGGGACTGAAAGAGAACGTTATCACAGGTAACTTGATACCTGCAGGTACTGGTCTTCGTCAGTTCGATGATTTGATAGTAGGTTCTAAAGAAGAGTTTGAGCTAATAATGGCCAACAAAGACGTACTACAATTTGATGATGAAGAATAGTTCTTCAATTTTTATAAAGCATAAAGCCATCCCTTGGGGTGGCTTTATGCTTTCTGATAAATTCGGGATAAGAATCTTATTGTTGGCATTAATGTGTTTAATAAGTGGAGTAAATGTATGCTTAGGACAATATAGGTGCGATGTTTATCAATACTCAACTAGCAGTAACAAATTAGGTAAAAGGGTACATGTTGCACTACATGACTCATTAGGTAAAATACAAGCAACCTACTGCAATGGCTATGCATACTACCTAGAAAGTGATGCATATATGAACAATATAGCCGAAGATGGGCTGACACAGTACTATTATGATGATAGCATACTGTATAAAAAAGTAACAACATACTTTGACCCTAAATCCAAAAAACCAATTGACTCAAGCAAAACATTCTACTATTATGATAGCAGTAGCAATAAACTGATAAAAGAGGTAAATGCAAAACAACTAAGTAAAAGAGTAGCTGGACAAAAGCCGGGTGCATGGAGAAATACTATAGAATACCATTACAATGAAAATGGACAATTATGGTTGAAGAAAGGTTGTTTGGGAGAGGGCTCCAGCCAATATTTGAGCTATGACAGCACAGATAGAGTATTGACAGATAGTGTAATTGCAGGTACAGGAAAACAAAAATTCACAATAGTAAGTAAGTATCAATACCTTGAAAATGGGTATAGGGTAGTAGAATGGCCGTCTGACAGAGGTGCCCCTACTATAACAGAGGTAGAATACACTTCAAACAAAAATAAAATCTCCAGAAAAACTATCTGGCTTCCACAGGGTTCAAATAAATGGTCGGCATCTAATAATAGCAACAGTCATAAATGGGATAAATGGTTATTACAAAACCCAAAAACAATGGCATGTAAGGAAGAAGAACAAATTGAGTATGATTATGAAAATGACAAAATGATAGAGAGTAGGTATTATTACAAAACCAGACATACTACAACACATAAGTATGTATATAGAAAAACGACAGTCGACCAACCAACATCATTCAATACTTTTGCACCTTAATTAATTGATACATTGCAGTTTACATTACATACAACAGACCAGCACTCATCTGCCAGAGCAGGAACTATAGTAACAGATCATGGCACTATAGAAACGCCCATATTCATGCCTGTTGGAACTGCAGGTAGTGTGAAAGCTGTGACACAACAACAACTGAAAGTAGAAGTAAATGCACAAATTATACTTGGCAATACGTATCATTTGTATTTGAGACCTGGTACAAATATTCTTGAAGAAGCTGGAGGCCTTCATAAGTTCAACAATTGGGATAGACCTATATTAACTGATAGTGGGGGTTATCAGGTATTCTCTTTGGCAGCTAATAGAAAAATAAAAGAAGAAGGAGTAATCTTTCAATCTCATATTGATGGATCGAAACACTTATTTTCCCCTGAGCGGGTAATGGATATACAAAGAAGTATAGGAGCCGATATAATAATGGCTTTTGATGAATGCCCCCCCTACCCTTCGGAATATCAATATGCTAAAAACTCAATGGAGCTAACGCACAGATGGCTTACCCGATGTGTGCAACACCTAAATAATACCGAGCCCAAATATGGATATGAGCAAACATTATTTCCAATTGTGCAAGGCAGTACATATTCAGATTTAAGAAAAGCATCGGCTGAGTTTGTAGCAAATATGGAATGTGAGGGAAATGCTATTGGAGGACTGTCTGTAGGTGAGCCTGAGGAAATGATGTATGAAATGGCTGCATTATGTTGTGGTATCTTGCCAGCTGATAAGCCAAGATATCTTATGGGTGTAGGCACACCATGGAATATATTGGAGAATATATCTCTAGGTATAGACATGTTCGACTGTGTGATGCCTACCAGAAACGGCCGTAACGGTATGCTTTTTACCTGGGACGGCGTTATTAATATAAAGAATAAAAAATGGGCTACAGATTTCTCACCTATAGACGAAACCCTACCTTGTAGTACTAGTAACTTCTATTCCAAAGCATATTTACGCCACTTGTTTGTAGCATCAGAGCTTTTGGCGCTTACTATTGCCAGCATTCATAATTTGTCGTTTTATCTTGATTTAGTAAAGCAAGCAAGGATTCATATAATAAATGGAACTTTCAGTAAATGGAAAACTGAAACAATACCCAAACTGAAGCAAAGAAGATAGCAACAAAGTTGTATCTACTGGAGCAAAAATGATGTAGTGATATAAGCAATTGTGCATTAAGTAACTGCTGAGTTAGTAAACATATAATAGGGATAGTTAATTCTGTATTCACAGCATTAAATGTTACCTTTGAGGTGGAATGTTAATTTAACTTCCCAACTTATATTTTCATATAACTCAGGTAGATTCCAAAGCTTCTGTTGCATTGAAACAAATAATACAGTCTTTCAAAACTGGAGAGACAATACTAGAAAATGTACCTGCTCCACAGGTTAAGAAAGGACATGTACTAATCCGAACTACACGTAGTCTTGTATCGCTAGGTACGGAAAGAATGTTGGTTGAATTTGGCAAAGCAAATTTGCTCCAAAAAGCTCGTCAACAGCCAGATAAAGTAAAACAAGTATTAACTAAAATTAAAACAGAAGGTGTAAAACCCACTTTCGATGCCGTTTTCAACAAGCTTAGCCAGCCACTACCACTTGGTTATTGCAACGCAGGTGTGGTAGTAGCCGTAGGCGAAGGTGTAGATGGATTTGCTGTAGGAGATAGAGTAGCATCAAACGGACAACATGCTGAATATGTATGTATACCCAAAAATCTTGTTGCTCATATACCTGACAATGTAACAGACGAAGAAGCCGCATTTACGGTAATAGCATCTATTGGGCTGCAAGGCATTAGACTATGTAACCCCACACTTGGAGAAACTATAGTAGTTGTGGGTTTGGGGCTAATAGGTTTGATAACAGCTGAAATGCTCATAGCTAATGGCTGTAATGTGATAGGTATAGATCTTGACCCTAAAAAAATACAAATAGCTCAAGAAAAGGGAATCATAACAATAAACCCCGCAGATGGAACAGACCCTGTAAAAAGTGTATTGTCTACCACTAATAATATTGGAGCTGATGGAGTGATTATAACTGCATCTGCCAAAACTGATGAAATTATAGCTCAAGCAGCACAAATGAGCCGCAAAAAAGGTAGAATAATTTTGGTAGGGGTAATAGGTTTAAATATAAGCAGAACTGACTTCTATGAAAAGGAATTAACTTTTCAAGTATCATGCTCATATGGACCCGGCAGATATGACGATAATTATGAAAAAGGAGGAAATGATTATCCCCTACCTTTTGTTAGATGGACAGAGCAAAGAAATTTTACTGCAATATTGGGGATGATAGCCAGTGGTAGAATTAATGTGGCTAGCCTAATAACAGAAAGAGTGAAATTGGATGATTTTGCCAAAATTTATTCTAATATTGGTAGCGCACAGTCAATAGCTTCAATACTTGAATATCCAGAAAATAGCTCTGCCGCGACAGTGGTGGCAGTAACAGATGGGTCATTTAATGCAGGCAATGGTAATATGGCTATAATTGGTGCAGGCAACTTTACTGCAATGACCATGCTACCAGTACTAAAAAAGATAAATGCTTCATTGATTAGCATAGCCAGTGCGTCGGGAGTAACAGGAACTTCTCTAGCTAAAAAATATGCAATAGCCAATTCTACTACAGATTATAAAACCATATTGGCAGACAATAGAGTAGACGTAGTATTGATAACAACTAGACATAATGAACATGCAAAAATGACTGCAGAATGTCTGGAAGCTGGTAAACATGTTTTTGTAGAGAAACCTCTGGCTATAGATGTATACGGGCTAAAAAGAGTAATCAAAGCACATGATGGCAGAAAAACTGTAACAGTAGGTTTCAACAGAAGATTCTCACCTCATATGGTGCAAGTTAAAAAACTTATAGGATCGGCACTTATAAACGTAGTAGCTACAATGAATGCTGGAGCAATACCACCCAATGTATGGGTACACGATATGAATATAGGTGGAGGCAGAATAATAGGCGAAGCTTGCCACTATATTGATTTAATAACTTATCTAACAGGAAGTAAAGTAACATCGGTATGCATGAATGCAATGGGCACCAACCCTAATATCAACACTGACAATGCATCTATATTGCTACAATACGAAAATGGCAGCACAGGTGTTATAAACTATTTTGCCAACGGCTCTAAAGCATATCCCAAAGAAAGAATAGAAGTTCATAGTCAGGAGCAAACAATAGTAACTGACAATTTTCAGGTAACAACAGGTTATGGAACTAAAAACTTCTCAAAACTAAAAACGAGTATAGATAAAGGACATGAGGCCCAGTTCAGGTTACTAAATGAAAGAATAAAATCAGGAGGAACCGCACTAATAGCATTTGATGAATTAGTGAATACAACATTGGCCAGTTTTGCTGCCATTGAAAGTCTAAAAACTAAAAACTGGGTAAGCGTCCAGTCAATTTTATAATAACCATTCAACCATATTTTCCAAGAACATGTTAATAGATGTAATAGCAGGTGCAAGGCCTAATTTTATAAAAATAGCACCAATTATAGATGCAATAAAACAAAAAAGAGCAGCAGGTTTTGATATAAATTATAGATTAGTTCATACTGGTCAGCATTATGACAAGAAAATGAGCCATGACTTCTTTGAACAATTGGAGATTCCTAATCCAGATTACAATCTGGAAGCTGGCTCTGGCACTCAAGCCGAACAAACAGGGAAGATAATGGTAGGATATGAGCGATTGCTGATGGAACGCCCCTGCGACCTTTGTATAGTGGTTGGCGATGTAACATCTACCATGGCCTGCTCTATAGCAGCTAAAAAACTGAATAATATAAAAGTAGCACATGTAGAGGCAGGGATAAGAAGTGGAGACTGGACAATGCCAGAAGAAATAAATAGAATAGTGACAGACTCAATTACAGACTACTTTTTCACTACATCTACGGGTGCTAACAATAATCTGAAAAGTAATGGAGTGCCAGATGAAAGAATCTATTTTGTAGGTAATACTATGATAGATACTCTTTACAAACAAATGCCTAGATTTATACAACCTTCTATTTGGGATGATGCAAAACTGGAGTCGAAAAATTATCTGGTAATGACACTACATAGACCAGCTAATGTGGACAATATTGATATTCTTCGCTCATTGATTAGTGCGGTTATGGATAATTCAAACGGAATTCCTGTAATTTTCCCGGTACACCCACGCACTGCTAAGATGTTGGCCGCCACCGGTTTGGCTTACAACAATCTTTATACATCAGAACCTATGTCTTATCTCGAATTCAACTATCTGGTTCAGCATGCAAAAGCCGTGATTACAGACTCTGGAGGTATAACAGAAGAAACAACCATAATGGGTGTACCCTGTATGACATTGAGAAATAATACAGAAAGGCCTGAAACATGCACTATAGGCACTAATGAATTATTAGGTACTAATGCATCCGCAATTCCACCTGCATTACAAACTTTGTTTGCTGGGGCCTGGAAGAAAGGAGCTATACCTGAATTGTGGGATGGAAAGACAGCACCAAGAATAGTAGAACACATTATTACATTGTTCAAAATTGGAAAAATGTAGCATAAAACAATGTCGGGAAGTGGCAGCCATATAAATGACACTATTGTATCGTCATTATTGCTTGTAGGTCATTATGTGGCTTTAGTAAATGACGATGGAGAAATTGTGCAAATTTGGCAGAAGAATGCATATACTCATTTATTGAGTATAGATCAGTTCAAACAGTTTGCATTACACCAGAAGAACGTAATTGTAAACTGCCAAACCCAAAAGGTTGACGATATTATCTATCAATCTGTAGAAGTCAATGACTTTATACATAAATACAAATTCAGGATACTTGGTAGCATTAGTAGCGAAAACAATACTGTTGTTGTTGCCGAACACATATCTTCTAAACTATCTAACAGACTTAGTGAGGATGCACTGAGACATGCACTGGATGTGGCGGGTGATGGTACTTGGGATGTAAACATCAATACACAAAGAATAACAGTTTCAGAAAAATGGTGTAAAGAATTTGGATATGTTGCAGGTACAGTATTTAGTATTAATGAATGGACAGATCTCATTCATCCTGATGACATATCCAATGTTCAAGCAATTAGACTAAATTATTTTTCTGGTAAAACAAAAGAATACAAATCTGAGTTCAGGATAAGGTGTGCAGATGACAGTTATAGATGGGTGCTCAGTAGAGGTGTTATAGCATCCTACAATCCAGATGGTACACCATATAGATTTGCTGGAACACACAATAACATCACTAATATAAAATCTACAGAAGAGCGCTTTGCAGCTACTGCTCAAATGCTATCGCGACTGATAAATAACCTGAATGATGGCATAATAGTTTACGACGAACAACTACACATAACCTATGCTAATGAGAAATTCTACGAAATGTTCAATATAGATCAAACAAAAACCAACTTAATTGGTTTAGACTTTGAATCTAATGTAAAAGCAAGAATGGTAAATTATTTGAATCCTGAGCTTTTCTACAACAGAACTATAGATATTTCGAAAAGGATGGAGCTTGTAGTAAACGAAGAATGGGAGTTGAATGATGGTAAGATATATTCTAGAGACTTCATACCGCTTAAGATAGGTAATAGCAATAAAGGTGTAATCTGGAAATTCAGAGATATAACAGCGAAAAAAAATGTAGAATTCAAACTGTCTGCTATCCGCAACTTTTATGAATCGATACTCAACTCTATACAAGCTGATATAGTAGCATATGATCGAAACGGTCGATACTTATTCATAAATCCATCTGCTATAAAAGATAAAACCCTAAGAGATTGGATGATAGGTAAAACGGATGAAGACTACTGTAAACTACGCAATAAGCCAGCAGAGATGCTGAAGCGTAGGCAAGAAGTGCTACGAATATCGAAAGAAGAGCTTAGAATTGTAGAATGGGAAGAAATTTTGATTAATAAAGACGGAGATTCAGAAACACACTTAAGGTATCAACATCCCATTTTTGATGAAAATGGGAACTATACAATGGGAATTGGTTATGGTTTAAACATAACTGACAGAATAAAAACGCAGCAAGCACTTCAAACAAGTAATGAAACCTTTAGATCGGCTTTTGAAAATTCTGCCATTGGCATGGCATTAGTTTCTCCAGAAGGGAAATGGATGAGCGTTAATCAAAAGCTATGTGACATTATTGGGTATCGTAGAGAAGAACTTGAACAATTATCATACACTGACATTACCCATCCAGAAGACAGAATAAAAGTTCAGAAAAACATCAACAAACTTTTTAGCCAGGTTAGCGACACTTACACTGGTGAACTTAGGTATGTTTCAAAAGACAACAAGATAGTTTACATATTACAAAATATCACTCTCGTAAGAACTATTGAAGGAGCACCTAATTTTTTTGTTTCACAGATGGTGGATATTTCATCGAAAAAACAAATGGAGTTTGAGTTAAGGAAAAAAAACAATGACTTAGAAACTACAAAAGAGTCTCTTATAGGAAAAATAAATCAGCTTGAAGATTTGAATCACATAATTGCTCATAATCTTCGAGGTCCGGCTGGCAATATACACTCCATAGCAGAATCAATGTTTCTAAAACATCAGTTTCCTCAAGCCGCTAATGCTTTGGCTAGTGCATTTACTGACGAAGAAGCTTTTAGATTGATAGCAGAAAGTAGTGAATCTCTGAAAGATAGTCTTGCCACATTGATAAAAGTATCGGAGATAAAACTGAATAAAGAAATCAAGTTTGACGATTGCGACTTTGGTCAAATAATTGAAGATGTTTGTAATCAGCTACAAGGAACCATATTTGAAAAAAATGCGTTGATTTCTAAAAACCTTACAGTAGCTAGAATAAGCTACCCTAAATTATACTTAGAGAATATAGTATACAACCTAATTAGCAACGCTCTTAAATATTCTAAATCTGACCGAAATCCTGAAATATCGATTATAACCGCAAAATACAATAACAGAACGGTGTTGAAAGTGAAAGATAATGGAATAGGCATTGACTTAATAAAATACGGGAACAGAGTGTTCAAACTTAATGAGATTTTTCATGAAGGGTATGATAGTAAAGGGATTGGTTTATTTATAACAAAAACACAAATTGAGTCCTTTGGCGGCTCTATATCTGTAAAAAGTATACCAGAGGAAGGCAGTGAGTTTACAGTAACATTCTGATGAAGAAAATACATCAAGTTGTAAATCTATTAACCAATATGGGGCCACGATATGTAGCCTATAGAAGTTGGCATGAATTTACTAGACGTACAGGTTTATTAAAAAATAGATTTCCTGTAGACCCACCTAAAAAAGATTTTTGCTCATTAATTGATTGGAAAAAATCAAATGTTGCTTTCTTTTTTGATAATCGAACGAGCCTAAACATAAGAAAATCAAGAGAATCTGAATTGGAGGTTAGATTTACTGAACTAATAAATGGACAGTTCAGACTCTTCAATAATATTCTTGTAAGTCTAGGCAACAACTATGACTGGATTACAAATCCAGAAAACGGCTATAAATATGACAAAAATAAGCATTGGTCAGAAATAGCTGATTTATCTGCTAGTGCTGGAGACATAAAATATGTTTGGGAAAAATCTCGTTTTTCTTACCTGTATGATGTTATCCGTTATGATTATCATTTCGACAAGGACCATTCGGCATTTATATGGTCTGAGATAGAAAGCTGGATTGATAACAACCCTGTCAATTGTGGACCAAACTACAGGTGTAGCCAAGAGATGTCATTACGTGTATTGAACTGGATATTTGCTTTGAAATTTTATAGTGATGCCCCAACTTTGACAGAAGAGCTCTTTCAGAAATTGACTCATACTATTTACTGGCATTTGCATCACATTTATGCAAACATCAATTTTTCTAGAATAGCAGTACGTAATAACCATGCAATTACGGAAACACTAACCCTTTACATTGGTGGACTATTTTTCCCCTGGTTTCCTGACTCAGGGTTATGGAAGAAGAATGGAAAAAAATGGTTTGAAGAGGAAATTGTATATCAGATCTATGAAGATGGTACTTACTTGCAATTTTCAATGAACTACCACAGGGTGGTTGTGCAATTATTAACCTGGGGAATTACACTTGCACATTTGAATAACGATAAGTTCTCTCCTAAAGTATATGAAAGAGCTAGAAAATCTGTATTGTTCTTAAGAACATGTATGCCAGAGGATAGCAATGGGAAACTACCTAATTATGGCGCAAACGATGGGGCATTGTTCTTCAAACTTAATGACAATGAATATAGAGACTATAGACCTCAAATACAGGCATTAGCCTATGCTTTAGGTATAAGTAGTGGTTTAAAACAAGAGTATGAGGACGCTTTTTGGTATGGCAACAGAGCTATAAATGAAGAATGGCTACCCTCAGACGGCATTCACTGCTTTGATAATGGTGGGTATTATGTGTTGAGGGATAAAGAAACGCTAACCTTTGTGAGATGTGGTGAATATAAAGATAGGCCATCTCAGGCAGATGGTCTGCATATCGACATTTGGCATAAAGGACGCAACATATTTTGTGATGCAGGTAGCTACAAATACAATACTGACAATGAAACGATAAAATACTTTAATGGTACTAAAAGCCATAATACCTTAATGCTTGACAAATATGATCAGATGCAAAAAGGAGGAAGATTTATATGGTATTATTGGACAGAAAAAGTAAACGTTTTTGTTACTGAGACTGAAAATAGCTATTGTTTTACAGGTTCGATAAAGTGTTACAAACAAGTATCGCCCAACATAGTGCACACAAGAACTATTAATAAAATTAAAGGAAAAGCTGAATGGACAGTAACAGATGAAATAAAGGGGGCTCCTAAACATCTGAAAAGAATCCAACTATGGCACATGCCTAAAAATGAGATAGCTACAATAAAGGTTACAGATGAGCATAACAACACAATAAATATGTCTGAAACTGAGGGTTATGCATCATCAATGTACGGAACAAAAGAAATAACTAGAGAAATAACAGCCACTACACATACAAACCTAATTGAGACTATAATAGTATTGTAGTATTTTGTGCACGCCTTAAGGGATTTAAACCCTTAAATTATAGATGAACATACTACTAATTCACCAATATTTTTTAGAAGAGGACGATCCTGGGGGGTCACGCTGGAATGAGTTTTCGAGAATATGGACAGATAAAGGTCATACTGTAACAGTACTTGCAGGTATGATGCATTATAATGGACATGAAAAGCGGCCCGAATACAAAGGAAAATACTTTGTAGAGAAAGAACAAGGAAAAACAAAAGTTTGGCGGTGTCATGTTTCGGAAGCATATAACAAAAGTTTTCTTGGCAGACTATGGGGTTACTTTTCATTTATGTTTTCAGCACTGTATGCGGGGCTATTCAAAGTAAAAGGAAAACATGATGTAGTAATTGTAACATCGCCACCGTTATTTGTAGGTATTACTGGATATTTAGTTTCGAGGTTGAAAGGGATGCCATTTGTATTTGAGGTAAGAGATTTATGGCCAGAGTCTGCTATAGATACAGGAGTATTAACTAATAAAGCAATTATTAAACTGGCATATGGAGTAGAAGCTTTCATATACAAAAGAGCGAAACTTATAAATGTACTTACACCTGCTTTTTATAATACACTGCGCGACAAAAAGAATATACCAGAGCAAAAGCTGATTCAAATATCTAATGCTGCTGATTTTAGTTTATCTGAGAAGTTGCTAAGAGAGTTTGACAGAGTTAAATTCAGAAAAGAACATGATTTAGAAGGGCGGTTTGTAATAACCTATGTAGGTGCTCATGGTGTAGCCAATCACCTAGAACAATTGATAGATGCTGGTGAAGTACTAGCAAATACTAATGTGGTATTTCTACTAATAGGACAAGGGATGGAGAAAGAACGTGTGAAACAGCTTGCAATAAGCAGAGGTGTAACCAATGTAAGATTCTTAGACTCTGTGCCAAAGGCTGAAGTTTTCAGATATATACTAGCATCAGAAATGGGAGCTTCAGTTTTGAAAAGGGTGGATACATTTAAAACTGTATACTCAAACAAGACATTTGACTATATGTCTTGCAAAAAACCTATATTAATGGCTATAGATGGAGTATCTAGAGAACTTGTAGAACAAGCTGGAGCAGGCGTATATGTGGAACCAGAGAACAAAGAAGAATACAACAGAATCATACGTGAATATCTGGCTCAACCAGAAAGATTGGCAGTGGAGGGTGAAAGCGGTTATAATTTTGCACGCCTCAACTTTGATAGAGAAGTGTTGGCAGAAAGATATCTGAACTATATAATAGACTGTTCAAAGAAATAATAACAAAATCAAAAGTAAAGGAGCCGACGGATTGATATCTGTGTCGGCTCCTTTTTAGTATTAAATTATCTATTTGGATCTTGTGGTGTAGCTTCTTTAGCTTCTGCTGGTTTTGGCTTCACCGTGCCACGTATGTGAAGTACCATTGGACTTTGCTGAGCATTAGAATTGATAGTAACTTCTTTGCTAATTGGGCCTGGACGATGATCTGTATTGTAAACAATATGAATCTTGCCTTTTTTGCCAGGAAGAATTGGTTCTTTTGGCCACTCTGGAACCGTGCAGCCACATGAACCGTGGGCTTCAGAAATTATAATTGGTTTCTTACCAACGTTTTTGAATTCGAAATCACATTCTGCTTTTGGACCTTCTGGCACCTCACCGAAGTCGTATGTATCAGATTTGAAACTGAACTTACCTGCATTAGGGTCAACAGTTGGTGCTGGAGGAGGTGGTGGTGGTGTGTTTGACTGCTGTGACTGAGCATGCACAGATGCACTTAAAAATAGTGCTACGATTGGAATGATTACTTTTTTCATTTTTCTTTTACTGATTAATTAATTGTTTGAGAATATTTATTGCTTAATAGAATGTAAGATTACCAAAATTGTTTTCTACTTTGAGATAGTTAGGTATATCCAAGTTATTGCAGTCTGCATTGAACAGTCCGGCTAGGAGTTCACAATTAGCATCTCCCATAAGGCAATTGAATAACTCTTGTGCCGTAGCAGGTTTAGTTTCTGCATTGAGTACAATGGTTTCTCCTGTAGACACTCGCCTAATACGAATTTCATTTACTGTTACTTTGCAGTCTACAGCTTGTTTTTCGGGCGCTTTAAAGTGTAATTGCCTCGCTTGGTCTGGCTCAATAACGTTGCAAGTGGCGACTGCACGTGGCTGCTCGTCTAAACAATGTATGGTTTGAATAATACAAATTTCAAGTGGGCAAGAAGTGCCATTGCACACAAACTCTTGAGAACGATTGAAACTATTATGATTACCATTAAGATGAATACCAGATGCAAAGTAAGTTGGTATTTCATCGGGTATTTCAGACTGACGAGTAGCGACAGTAACGCTAGCCTCTTCATTAGAAGGCAGTGGAATAGACTGACTAAATTGGGTAGACCAATTGGAGTTATTTAAAGAAAGTGTAGTATTAGTGTTTTGTGAACTGATGTAGTATAACCAAACTGCACCAAAAGACAACAGCAAAGCAACAGAAGCAGCAACGGCCCATGAACGCAAAGAGAAACTAATCCGCTTGTGTAAACGACTATTAAGAGTGGCCCATCCAGCATCCACATCGAAACCTGGCATCACCTCTTGAGGTGTAGCACTTTCCAGCTTTTGAGATAACGGGCGTTTCATTGTTGTCGTTATATGGTTATCAATATTGTTTCAATTTCTGTCTTAGTAACTCCTTAGCCCGGTGTAACTGCGACTTTGATGTTCCCTCTGAGATGCTCAACAGCTGGGCAATCTGAGTATGGGTCATTTGCTCGAACACTGCGAGGTTGAAGACTGCTCTGCAAGCATGTGGCAATGTATGGAGAGCTGCCAATATTTCTTTTACAGCAAGCTTAGCCAATGCATCTTCTACCCCACCCTCCACTTCTTCAACTACATCAGTGGCAACATCTGTTATTAAGAGCTTGTTTTTCCGAAGGTGCATCAAACAGCGGTTTACCATTAATCTGCTAAGCCATGCTCTAAAACTACCTTCACCTTGCCAACTAAAAGAAGTAATATTTTTGAAACAGTCGTAAAAACCATCCATCAATACTTCTCTAGCTTCTTCTGCAACTGGTATGTAGCGGACACACAAAACTAGCATAGCTTGTACGTAAGCTTCATAAAGCTGCCGCTGTGCACGAGCATCATTGCTCTGACAACGTTTTACCAAATTGGCCTCGTCTACATTATTTAACAGATGACTACTCAACTGAATGGGCTTGCGGTGGATAGTTTAAATTTCCAGCTACTAAAGTAGTAGCTTTTACCACAAACAGTGTAGAAGAAACCAAGTCTACTAGAATAAATGCATGTTGAAACAAAAAGGTTGGAACGGAGAGAAAATATTATTTAAGCTAAAGTGTAAACTACTTAGCAATAAATACGGGCACCTTAACTAAATGACGAACACTGTTAACCGTCTCACCAAAGATAATGTCGCCAGCGGTGCGGTGGCCATGACTTCCTATTACCAGAAGATCGGAAGATGTTTCGGAGACGATACGTGCTATTTCTTTGGCACGATGACGATAGCCGAGTATACAACGAACGGTATAGCCTTTTTCGGAGAGCATGAGACCATACTGATCGAGGTGCTGGCGGTCTCTGCGGGTTTCGTAGTCATCGGCATCGCCAGCTATGAGATGGGCTGATGGGCTCTCTACTATATGAATAAGGATGAGCTCTGTATGGTGATTGGCAAGGCGAAGACCATATGATAACACCTGAGTATCGAAGTCGGTGAAATCGAGGGCTAGTGCTATGCGACTGAATGGTGCAACATCTTTGCTCTGGACATGTTGTAGATTTTTATGGATATTGATGTTTGCATTGCGGTGGCGAAGTATGAAAGGATAAATGATAGTAATGGCTAATAAAACTGTAAGCCCTATCATGAGGACAACCAAAACACAGCGCACCCAGAAACTATCGGACTGGGAGAACCATTGCATAACCGTTTCAAAGAACAACTTGAGGTTGAGGATAATAATAATAGCAGCTACTATCCAAGCTGCGATGCGCGTCTTGATGGGGATGACAAACTGCCCCATAGTTTTGGCATCGGAGACAAAGTGAATAAGCGGGACTACTGCAAAGGCCAATTGCATACTAAGTAGCACCTGACTAAAAATAAGCATCTGATCGACCATGGACTCTCCAGAAATGAGGAGTACTATGACTGCTGGGACAATGGCTAACAAACGAGTGAGCAAGCGACGCACAGCAGGATTGATGCGGAGGCGGAGGTAACCCTCCATAACTATCTGGCCAGCAAGGGTGCCTGTGACAGTGGAGCTCTGACCAGCGGCTATGAGCGCAACTGCAAACAATATAGGTGCCCACTTGCTACCCAATAGTGGCGCTAACAGACGATGCGCATCTTGGAGGGAGGCGACCTCGTGATAGCCGCCTGTATAAAAGACAGCACCAGCCAGGATGAGGATAGCAGCATTGACAAAGAACGCGAGGTTGAGGGCAATGGCACTATCGACAGTGTTGAGACGGATGGCGCGCCAAATGGAGGCCGGGTCTCGGGCTACCTTGCGAGTCTGGACGAGGGCAGAATGCAGGTAGAGGTTGTGGGGCATAACTGTGGCACCAATAATGCCGATGGCTATGAATAGCGCACCCTCATCGGGGAGGGATGGGCGGAAGCCAGTGGCTACCTGTGCGAGGTCGGGCTTGGCCATGATCATCTCGGCGAGGAAACAGCCACCGATGATGGCTACCAAGGTGATGATGAAAGCCTCGAGCTTGCGCATACCTAGCCGCTGAAGGTAGAGTAGCAAGAAAGTATCGGCGAGGGAAATGACGACACCCCAAAGCAGCGGTATGTGAAAGAGGAGGTTGAGACCGATGGCGAGCCCGAGGACTTCGGCGAGATCGCAGGCGGCGATGGCGACCTCGGCTAATATATATAGTACGAAGTTGACTGCTGGGGGGTAAACCTCTCTGCTACACTGTGCCAGATCTCGGCCCCGGACGATGCCCAACCTGGCACTGAGTGCTTGTAGGAGGAGCGCCATGATATTGCTCATGAGGAGCACCCAAACCAGGGCATATCCATATTTGCTACCTCCGGCGAGATCGGTGGCCCAGTTGCCGGGGTCCATGTAGCCGACACTGACCAGGTATGCCGGACCGAAAAAAGCGAGGATGCGCTTCCACTTGCTGGAGGCAGCGGCAGGGTTGACCTGACCGTGTACTTCGCTGAGTGAGTTGTCGGTATGAGGGGTGTGACTCATGGAGACGGCAAAGCTAAATACATTTTTTAGAGTTGCCTAATTTTTATAGTTGTATTGGAGGATCATTAACACAATAATTTTGTGCTGAAAAATGACGTAAGGTGCTGAGTATCAATGAAAGAATGTGATAAAATGGGGAGAGGAATATCTCAGAAATATCACAAAATATCACAGTGAGGTGCTGGACGGTGTTTTTGCGCACTTTTGATTTTTGAGGGTGAGCGGATAAGTAATTGATAATCAATGGTTTAGGTGCAAATGAACGTGCGATTTTGCGCACTTTTTGCGGGGGTAAATATGTAGTTTTTGCGCAGGAGATTGAGGGCATGGAAAGGGTGTTTTAAAGATGGTTTATTATGAAAATGAAGGGTAAAATGCGAGCACCTAAGAACAGGTGAAGCATGAGCTGATGCTCTATGAATAGCTAAGTATATGCAGCTATGATGATGCAAAGGTAAATTGGAGCAATAGGAAAACCATAAAAGTGGAGGAGAAGATATCCACAAATTTTGGGAAGCCTAAGAGGTTGGCTTGTATAATACTTATTGGGTATAAAGCTGTTTAGAAGGTGAATCAAAAAGTACTGACTGGCTACACAATAGGAAGAAGAGGGAAGATGAGAGAAAATGAGAGAATCAAATCTAGCAATCAAACATGAACATAAGCCTAACTTAGCATACAAAAAATAATGCCATGCAAGGTGAAGCCTCATTTAGTAATATACAGCTAGAATTATTGAAGTTGTATGCATCAAACATTGATGAATCTGACTTGATAAACATCAAAAGATACCTAGCGAAATACTTTGCTACTAAAGCAATATCTGAAGCTGACGAGATATGGAATGAGAAGGGGTATGATAATGAATTGATGAAAAAATGGCTAAACGAAGAAAAAGCAATCAATAGTGAAGGTAGTCATTGACACAAACATCAACAAACGTTTCGAACTATTTGTAATTGACGAAATACTTAGATTAAATATTCGAAAAAAGTAGCCAATAATTTCCTGTTAGCCTTACAAGAGTTACCTAATGTACATTATGCGCAAGTGTATTTCAGGTGGAATCTTATAAAAGATGAAGATGACAATAAATTTGTGGATTGTTATATAGCTGCAGGTAGTAGCTACCTGTTATCGAATGATTCGCATTTTTCGGTGCTAAAGAAAATTCATTTTCCAAAAGTAAATATAATAAACATCGACGAATTCAAAATTGCGCTTTCAAACTATAAACAATGGTAATGAGGTATCTACACAACCCATAGGCAATTAGTATATCGCACCACGCAATAATTGAGTAATTTTACTTAAACACTCAATTTATACCTATATGGCAAGGCAATCAAAATGTCCAACTTGTGGCAAAAAGGCTCATAATTTTGAAGAGGAAGAAGTAATGGATTGTGTGCCACCTAAAAGTGTCTTAAAGTTTGGAGAATACGAAATCGATAAAAAGTATCGTAACGTCCTTTATAAGCACCATCCCTATTATACAGCGGAAGAGGTGGTTGGTTCATATCTTGGGCACAATCCATATTTTCCAAGCCAAAGGGTATGGCTTATAGATGGAAAAAAGAGTATAGGAGGCTAACCTATTTTTCAGGGGGCTTAACTTTTTTGCTTTTAATTGGCGGCTTTTTAGTCGCCCAAACTTTTTTAATTACATCTCCCAAAGACAACCCATACATGGGATTAGTTATCTCATCCTTCTTAGTTTTTTGCTTCTTTGCCATGATTGCGGTAACGCTCTATGCAGCGTAAGCAATCAAATCTTGACGGGTTACTTTACCCGTAACGTTATGCAGTACCATAAACATACGGCTGCTCTGTGACATGTGGCGGGTGTTATAGCGGAAAGCGGCCTCGCCTGCATACAGTTGCAGGTACTTCTCAGATACGGAATGGTATATCCCGACTATTGAGCGTTTTAAGAGCGACCAGAAGCCCTCTATGGTATTGGTGTGAGTACCACCGCATACATATTGCCCTGCTACGTGATTGACGAAACTATGCTGGTATGTAAGGTATAGCATTTGATAGGCTGTCCATTCGTCCGTCATTACCGTACTACCTTTAATTACGTTCTTCTTTACTATGGGCTGCACTGTCATACGTTTTGTGTCCCTTACTTTCACCACCCTTAATTTGCCGCCCCGTTCCACCATACCTACTACTGGCGTTTTATCCTTAAAGCTACGCCCTTGATTGTTTTTCACTTTCTTATCCCAGTGCCTATTCTTATTCTTGCCTCCAACAAAAGTTTCATCCACTTCTACAATGTCATCATATGTGCCTGATGGTGTTTTAAATATGCCGTCCGTTACATTCATACGTATTCTGTTCAGCATAAAAAGTGCGGTCTTTTGCTGCACATTAATATCGCGTGCTAACTGGTGGCTACTAATACCTTTCTTATGGTTTATGTTCAGGTAAATCGCGGTAAACCATTTTCGCAACGAAATTTTTGTATTGTCGAAAATCGTACCTGTTTTCGCATTAAAGATTGACCTGCATGAGGCGCACTTAAACCGCTTTTCATCGCTGAATCTATACACCTTATGGTGGTCGCAATGTGGGCATGTTATTGTATTTCCCCAACGGGAAGTTTCTAAGAACTTCAAGTAGTCCTTTTCACTCTTGAAGTAGTCTTGCATTTCAAGCAAGCTATTAAATTGGCGAATTTGTGGCAATTTTTTGCCATGTAAATATATTTTGATATGCTGGATAAATAAGGAGCAGGATACAAATATTTTGCTGCTCCTTGCCAGTATAATAAAGTTGTTTACTTTAGCAAAAGTACCAACCACAAACACGCCTATGATTAGATAAAAGATATAGTATTATAGTGAAAATTGCTGCTCTAAATTACCACAGTTAACGTAGCAAGTCAATACAAGTGCATCACGTGTAATACGCCGATACGGCGTAGCCGTGCTTCTTGTATTGACGGGTTGTGGTAAACCTTGAGCAGCGGGAAGATTTCGGTTACGTCTTTTTTAATGCTCAAAAATTACCACAACATGAATTAAATTGCAAAAGCCATTGCGCTGTGTGCGCTATTAGTATCAACCATATGCTATGGACAAGTCAAACCTAATGACATGTTGTCCTTCGCAGACAAACTTAACCAGCGAAGAGAAGAGAACGCTGGAGCCAATCCATATATTGACGGCTATATACAAGTGCCGTTCGGTCCAGTAAATTACAAGGGTGTAAAGGCAGTATCCGATAAATTTATGCTGGATATATACCCTGACCAAGACATTAGACTTGTAATGGGTATGTTCACAACTTTAGGTTTAGATAAAGTTGTGTTCGACAAATTCATACTTCGCATTTTTATGTATGGCAATAAAGACAGGGAAATAACTGAAGGTCTAATACGAGTGATGTGCGATGATGCAGATTTGGCTGAAAGAATATATACGCAATGGTCAAAAGCACACAGCACAGTAATAGGAAATGCCCTTGTTCACAATCCTTACAGAGGTGATAGTGAACAGTAAATAATGTGTAATTTTAAGGGCTTGCCTCTATTGGTAAGCCCTTATTTATGGCAAATAAAGTAACAGTAGTTTTGGACTCAGCGTATAATCTGTTCCCCAGTAATGGAAGCCCGATTAGCCTTGCTGGCGTTAAGGAGGTGATATTGTCCAAATGCAATTTCGCTGAAAGCAATATTATTATGCACTTAGCAGGTGTAGGCATAGAAAATAATCACGCACAAACTTTAGCTAAAGATGTTGATACAATAAGTTTAGAAATACCACATACTCGGCCGTGGAAAGGTGTATTTTTTATGGGGGATTCCATACCAGAGGGTCAAAAAGCTACTTTCGATTTAGAGTTCATCGGTATTTAACATCGCATATGCGCTCGGTAAATGTTGCCGTATAACGTCTTGTAACTTAGGCTCTAAATTTGGTCCACCTGTGCGACAAGCAATTACATTGTTGACTTTTGTGTATATTAGTATGCCTTCTTCAAAATAACAAACTATTGTATCCTCAGGCATTTCCAGTAACTTCTTGGCTAATTCGTGGGCAGTCATATGTTGAATTTTCAACCATAAACTATCAAAGCACTATTGTAACGTTCTTACCACCCGTCTTAGCAACCGTTTGCAGGATATCAAATGTGTAGTATTTACCAGCTATGGTTAAATGTGTACCATTTTGGTTCGCTATCTCCGCTAACGCAATTATAAGATTTGGTGATTGGTTGCTGGTTAAGTGTAGGTTGCCATTACGCATTATGTCTTCAAAAGCAGTAACAGGAGCGTTCATAAAAATGTTTATAAACGTAATAACTCACTATTTTTGATAGTTTTACATAAAGGTTACATAGATACCTCATTACCTAAATAATAAAGAGCAGCACACCTAATAACATCATATTGTAGTATTTGATGCAAAAAGTAAACATGGCAGCAAAATAGGCTGTGTAGTAGATGTGTGTAATAGTTACCTTTGGGTAATTCATCGCGCTGGGGTGTGATACGTTTCCTGCTATTTTGTTGTGTGCTATTTACTGTTACGGGTTGTAAACAGAATGGCCAAGGGTATGAAGGGAGACGTGCTTTTTATTATTGGAAAACAAGACTACAAGTAAGCGATAGTGCGAGTGAACGATGGAGGAATGAGCTGGGTGTGCAGCAGTATTATGTGCGACTGTTTGACATAGATGTAGCGAATGGTGTGCCCTACCCCAGAGCTATGGTGAGCGTGAATAAAAGAGCAGGTGTGCCCCAAAATGTGGAACTGGTGCCTGTGGTATATGTGACTGCCCGAACACTGGATGCACTGAATGACAGCAACACAACTGATATGGCTAAGAAAATAAACCAACTAAGCCATGAAATATGCACCAATATAGGTGGACGATGGAAACATGAACTGCAAATAGACTGCGACTGGCTGGCCAGAAATAAGGAGGTGTACTTTGGGCTGCTACGTGCTATAAAAGCAACTGACACAGGGAGGAAAATAAGTGTGACTGTGCGGCTGTATGCATATAAATATCCGAAGATAATGGGTGTGCCGCCAGCTGACAGGGGTATGTTGATGTGCTATAACCTAGGAGGACTAACCAAGTATAATACCCGCAACTCTATACTAGACCCAGAGGTGATGGCGAGCTACCTAAATGGAGGTAGGTATGCACTGCCGCTGGATGTGGCACTACCAATATTTGGCTGGTATGTGTGGTATAGGGATGGGCAATATAAAGGGCTGGTGCGACAACTAGCTGAGGGATGGAATAAGGGTACCTTTGTGCTGAGTGATGACAATAGGTATGTGTGCAGGCATGACAGTGCAATAGGTGACAACTACTATAGATGTGGGGATGTGCTGCGGCAAGAAGTGCTGAGTGCGGCTGAACTAAATAGCTGCTACCAACTATTGGTGGCGAAATTGGGACCGGATTTTAACACGGTGTTCTTTGACTGGAACACGGACAATATAAGCAGGTATGAAACTACTATCAAGAGTATATACGGTTTGCACTAGTATATTGCTGCTACTGGCTGTATGCACCAATAGGAGTATGGCCTGCGGGCCAATGCTGGATGAGGAGCAAAGGATAAGCCTTTTCAGACAGAGGCTGGTGCATAATGATGGGTTGGCAGCATTTTACTATACGGAGCATTACCTGACCTATGCTGTGCAAGCTAATGACTATGCTACCAACTGTGCCGAATGGGCCAGCTATACACAAAACAAAGTAAGTGTGGGAGATATAGACACAGTGCTGTATCATATAAGTGGGAAAGATTTTGTGCAGATGTACCTAAGTGGCAAATGGGGTGCGTATAAACGAAATGAATTCTTGAAATGGCTACTACTACCGAAAAACAAAGCCGCTATGGAGTATATGGTTCTGGCTAAGGAGGTGGAAAGAACCTATTATGATGAGCTAAATGCCGAAAATGACTGGGCTTATAACCTGCAAAACAAACAACTAGCTGGCGGCAATACACTGCTGCGAAAAGCTAAAAATGGAGCAGCGAAACGCCTGCCTACATTTTTGAAAACAAGGTATGCTTTTCAGGCAGTGAAGATGATGTACTATGACCTGTATTACAGCACTGACACTGTGATATGTGATGCTGATGGCGGAACAAGGGATCATAGGCAACTGATAAACTACTATAAGCAACACCTGGAAGGAAGAAAAAGCATAGTGGTGGAATGGGGAAGGCTATACTATGGTCTATCTATGACGGATAGAATGGAACGTGCTCAACAATTGATATTGTGCTTTGACAACTGCACAGAGAAACGTGCATTTATCTATAACTACCTGAGCAGTAGTGACGTAGCTGCACTGAGCAAACGTATAAAAGAGCCTAGTATGCTGGCAGCTATACAAACCTACATAGGTATAAAAAATAGCGGCGAGGGATTAGAACAATTGGAACAAGTATATGCACTGGCCCCTAAGAGCGACTATGCAGCACTACTGCTAGTGCGCGAGCTAGCGAAACTAGACAACTGGCTACTAGCGAGTGAATTGACCGGATTTGAGCCTGTAGCATCGCCACATAAAAGTGTGTGGGAAACAAAATGGGAAGATGAGCAAAACAATGTGTGGAAACCAAAGGAATGGTATGTGCAAATGAATAGAAAAAAGGATTTAGCCTATCTGAAAAAAGTGACTAAAGCGGTGGCTAGTATAGCAGACAAAGAGCGGGATAATGCACTGTGGCAATTGGCACTGGTGCACCTACACCACCTAGACAGGAACTATAAGGCAGCAGCAGCGGTGCTGCAAGAACTGCCGCCACAGAAAAATGAGGTATATGAACAGCAAAGGCTAACTGAGCTGCTGCTAAACTGTATGTATAGCAAGGATGTGAACAGCAAGGCTACACAAGACAAAATAGCAAAGCTAATGGGCAAACTGGAACAGATGGAATATAAGGCACCAACAAGCGAAAATGCTGTGATAATAGACAGATATGTGCCTGCTGAACTATACCTGATGCTGAGTAAACTATACTATATACAAGGTAATGTGGTATATGCTGGCCTGATGGAAAGAAAAAGCGGTATAACTGTAGATGACTACAGAGGATGGGATGAAGAGTCACAAAAATTCAACTACAATAAAATAGCTTATCTGGATAGGATGGGCAGACCTAAAGATGTGGATGCCTATCTGCAACTAGCAAGAAAGAAAAACAAAACCGCGCTGGAACAACTGATAGCAACTAACATAGGGGCTGAGGAGTGGTATAAGGAGCTGAAGGGAACGATGCTGCTGCGAGAAGGGAAATATGCAGCAGCCTATGAGGTACATAAAGAACTACCTGCCGACTACTGGGTGAACAACTACGAATATAAAGACTATCTGAAAACACTATGTGTATCGGCAGCAGGGACACTACTGCCCGAAAAAGATAAACATGACTATAACTATACTATGCCAAGTAAAAGACTAATAGCCAAAGAGCTAATGCAGCTAGAAAGAAACACACAAATGGTATATGAGCATGGTGAACTAGCTTATAACTACTATAGACTGGGTAATGGCTTGATGAACATAACGTATGTGGGCAGAGACTGGATGGCAAGCAGCTATGGAAAATCGGGTAGTGAAAGTGGCGATGAAGATGGCTGGAGGAGTTGGGCTTTTTACAACTTCAGAACGGTGAATAAAAAAGCATGGGACAATTACTATCGTGCAACTGCAGCTAAAAGAGCCTACAAAAAGGCATTAACACTGGCTAAAGGGCGACCAGAACTAGAGGCTAAAATATTGCTGATGCTTGCCTACCTAGACAATACCACCAATTATGAACAGGCGTATGACAAGCAGCCTGCCAATGACTACTTAAACTGGCTACAAAAGAACTACAGCAAAACAAAAGTGTATGAACTAGCAATAACAACCTGCCCTGATGTAGCAGCAATGGAAGGCGTGACATTTGACTACAGCAAATGGCGATAAAATAAGTAGATAATATGAGGGATATGCATTAGTTTAGTGTAAGATAGATACCTAAAAATATCCCTATGAACCCTATAAAGATTTATTGGTTTGCTTACTTTGACATAAGCGAACCGAGTGTAAGGTATCGCGGCCTGTATGCTCTGCAAGAGGCAGCTGCAACACACAACATAAGTTACCAGATAATTTACCCCGGCTATAGACCTGCGACGGTGTACCGTTTTGCCAGAGCAGTGCTGCAAGTGCTGCTAGAGCGACCAGAGGGTGCTGTGGTGATAATAGAAAAACTACACACTAATCGTATATATGGGCGTGTGCTGCAACTGCTGCAACGATATGGCAAGGTGCAGTGCTTGTATGACATAGACGATGCGGACTATCTGAAATTTGAGCCTAAGACCATAAATAAACTGATGCGAAACTGCCGAGCCGTGATAGCGGGAAGTAATGCAATAGCCAACTATGCACGCCATATGAGCGGTGATGTGCGCATACTAACATCGCCAATAATAGCGCACAAACATGTGAAACAGGGCCGAAACAAAAGAATGGTAATAGGCTGGATAGGGTTTTATAGTGCACACAAAGAAAGTTTGAAGGAACTATTTTTTCCAGGATTGGCAGATTTGGGTTTTGATGTGGTGGTGCGACTGCTAGGTGTGCGCACGGCTGGCGAGCGAGCAGAACTGGGAGCGCAAGTGCATAATATGCCACATGTGCATTTAGAAACACCATTGGTAACCGACTGGCTAGATGAAGAGGGCATCTATAAGGAGATAGCCCAATTTGACGTGGGGATATCGCCACTGCTACCAACTGAAATCAATCTGGCGAAGTCGGCGTTTAAAACGAAACAATACTTATCATGCGGCGTACCAGTGCTGGGCAGTGGAACTGGAGAAAATGGACTATTTATAAAACATGGTGAAAATGGGTATGAATGTGAGGACCCCAAAGCATATGCCGAACGACTGACTGAGCTACAGCATATGAAAGAGGAAGCCTATGCTGCAATGAGCGAAAAAGCCAGAGCAAGTGTAACAGATTTTGCGATGAGTAGCTATTGTAGCGACCTACTAGACATAGTGAAAAGCGTGATAAAAGAAAAGAAGAAGAGCTAAATGCTGGTGAGTGCCAATGATATGCACTGTGGAAACAGCGCTACATTGTATAGAAAATAAGCAGACGCCATGACAAAGATGCGATGAGGGAGGCTAAGCAGGAGCGGAAATTGAATTATCTTGCAGGCTGATATGGAATTTAAGAGATATTTGGTGACGGCAGCACTACCCTATGCCAATGGACCTGTACATATAGGTCACCTGGCTGGATGCTACCTACCTGCTGATATATATGTGCGCTACCTGAGAGCGCAAAAGCGTGATGTAAAATTTGTGTGTGGCAGTGATGAGCACGGAGTGCCCATAACGATACGAGCCATGAAAGAAGGCGTGACACCACAGGATGTGGTGGATAAATATAACGCTATAATAAGAGATAGTTTTGCTGCGATGGGTATATCGTTTGACGTGTACTCGAGAACATCGGCACAGATACATAAGGAGACCTCACAGGCTTTCTTTAAAAAGCTGTATGACGCTGGCGTGTTTGAAGAGCGTGAAAGCGAGCAGTACTTTGATGAGGAGAAACAGACGTTTTTGGCAGATAGGTATATAGTGGGTACCTGCCCAGTATGCGGTAATAATAATGCCTATGGAGACCAGTGCGAAAAGTGCGGGTCGACACTATCGCCAGAGCAGCTGATAGAGCCGAGGAGCGCGCTGAGTAGTGCACCACTAGTGAAGCGGAAGACAAAACATTGGTATTTTCCGCTGAATAAATATGAGGAATTTTTGACCGAATGGATAACCAATGGTAAAAAAGACGAGTGGAAGCCTAATGTGTATGGGCAGTGCAAAAGCTGGCTAGACAGCGGACTGCAGCCACGCGCCATGACACGTGACAGCAACTGGGGAGTGCCCGTGCCAATAGATGGTGCAGATGGCAAGGTGCTGTATGTGTGGTTTGACGCACCGATAGGCTACATAAGCGCAACTAAAGAACTGACAGCACAATGGAGTGACTACTGGTGTAAAGAAGACACTAAGCTGGTTCACTTTATAGGCAAGGATAATATAGTTTTTCACTGTATCATATTCCCATCTATGCTGAAAGCACATGGTGGCTTTGTGCTACCTGAGAATGTGCCAGCGAATGAGTTTCTGAATATAGAAGGACAGAAGGTATCAACATCCAGAAACTGGGCTGTGTGGGTGGATGAGTATGTGCGGGATTTCCCAGATCAGCAAGATGTGCTGCGCTATGTGCTTTGCGCGAATGCGCCTGAAACAAAAGATAACGACTTTACGTGGAAGGATTTTCAGGACAGGACTAATAGCGAACTGGTGTCGGTGTTTGGGAACTTTGTGAATAGAGCCTTTGTGCTGATGCATAAGCTATGCAACGGCAAAGTGCCACCACTACACCCACATGCGCTAGATGAGGCGGGACAGACGCTGATGAAAGAGATGGCTGCTGCAAAGAATAAAGTAGAATATAATCTGGAGCACTACAAATTCAGAGATGGGCTATATGAGGTGATAGACCTGGCGCGAAAGGGTAATAAATATATGCAAGACCAGGAGCCATGGATAGTGGCTAAAAAAGTGGCAGAACAGCCAGAGGCGCAACAACTGATAGATAACTGTCTGCACCTGTGCCTGCAACTGACGGCGAATCTGGCGATATTGGTGAATCCGTTTTTGCCACATACTGCCAAGAAAATGTGCCATATGATGAAAGTGGTGGAGCGGATGCTGGAATGGGAAAATGCTGGCAAAACAGACCTGCTAAAAGTGGGTTACTCACTGAGAGCGCCTGAGCTACTGTTTAGAAAAATAGAAGATGCAGAAGTGGCTACACAGGTGGAAAAACTACACAACAATCTGAAACTGGCAACCAACCAAATGGAACAAAACACAACTGAAACAGCTAGTGCTGCACCCGAATATGTGCCACAAAAAGCTGAAATAAGCATAGACGACTTTGCGAAGATAGACCTGCGTGTGGCTACCATACTAAAGGCAGAGAAAGTGGAGAAAGCAGATAAACTGCTGAAACTGGAACTGGACCTAGGCTATGAGGTAAGAACAGTATTGTCGGGCATAGCTATGCACTACCAACCTGAGGATATAGTGGGCAAGCAGGTGGCTGTGGTGGCCAACCTGGCACCACGCAAGATGCGTGGCATAGAGAGCAAGGGTATGATATTGATGGCACAGAACGCTGACGGCAAACTGCTATTTGTGTCGCCGACCACAACTGCCGACAATGGAGCCGAAGTGAGGTAAGCTAAAACGAGCTATAAAAAATTAACTAGCAATTAAAAGCCACTCTGAAAAACAATCAGAGTGGCTTTTTGGCAACAAATAAGCATAAAAATGCATAGATTTTACAATCTTAGTTGTAACTTGATGCGGTAAGTGTATGTGAATGGTGCAACAAGAGGAAAGTAACGGAGCTAAGAACATATGCGGCAGCCTACGCCAATGGCTACTGTGTGTGGTGGCTATGCTACTAAGTGTAGCTGGCTATGCTGCGCCATGGACCTTTAGCGCCAGCCACTTATCGGGCTGTGCACCATTGGTAACCTCTTTTACGCCAAGCGAAGCTGCGTGTGAGGGGTGTACCTATGTATGGAACCTGGGTACTGGTGGGCCAGTGAGTGGCTATAGTGTATCGACAAGCTATGTGAGTGCTGGCAGCTATACTGTGACACTATCTGTGTATAATGGTGCTACCCTGCTGGGTAGTAGCAGCCGAACGGTGCAAATATATGCCCCCCCGAATGTGAACTTTGTGGTGAATGATACAGACTTCTGCCCTGGAACAGAAGTGCGGTTTACGAATACGAGTACTAATAGTGCAGGAGGATACACGAGCAAGCTATGGAGTTTTGGGGATGGAGGGTTTGATACGGGGAATGTGGTGCTACATACTTATACCTCATCGGGCTACTATAATGTGGCGCTTACGGTAACCAATAGTCAGGGGTGTAGCAAAACGCTATCGAGGAATGGGTATGTGCATGCATTTGACCGACCGCAAGCGAGGTTTGAGCAAAATAGGTTTTCGGTATGTAACCCGCCTGGAGTGATACAGTTTACCAGTACGGCAACGGGTACACCACCCCTGACTCAACGATGGGAATATGGCGAAGGTGGCACAGGAATAGGTAGTGTGGTGAGCCATACCTACATTGCTATGGGTAGCTGGCAGGCCACACTGAAAGTGACTGATGGCAAAGGGTGTAAAGACAGTGTGACCGGACCGGGATATGTGACTGTAGCCAATATAGCAGCGAACTTTAATGGGCCTGACACAATATGCACGAATGGCACAGCGAACTTTGTGAATAATAGCTCGACACATAGCTATAGAATATGGAGCTTTGGGGATGGAGCGACATCAAACGCGCTGAATGGGGAACATACCTACACGGCAGCTGGCACATATGATGTGCAGTTGATAGTGTTTAACAGCCCTTGCGCAGATACGGTGAAGAAAAGGCTAGTGGTAATAGGTGCACCTGCTGGCAACATAATCATTAACCCAGCGTTGCCATGCCCTGCACCAGTGAATATCACCTTCACTACTGATGCGCCAGAAGGCACACTGATACAATGGAGTATAGAACCGCCCAATTACTCGCCTGGGAGGACTAAATCGCTGACGTACACTGTAGATAGCGTGATAAAGGTGAGCATGATAAAAACCCACCCAATATATGGATGTAGTGACACTCTGAAGTTGATGGATACTTTGTATGACGCTAAGTATAAAGTGATACCAGATACAGCAAGAGGATGTGCACCACTAAGGGTGAAGTTTAATAAATACCTGACCACAACCCAACCTAACTGGGTGAGCCAACCCTACCCATATGCACTAATAAGTGAAACCTGGGACCTAGGAGACGGAACAATAATAAGCGGGCCAATAGACAGTATAAATCATGTGTATACAGATACTGGTGTATATCAAGTAAGATTGAGAGGGACAACATCGAGCGGATGTATCATAGAAACTGGAACGCAGATAACTGTAGGAATAGCACCTACAGCAGTCTTTGTGGCAGATACGACGCATGTGTGTAAGAACTCTCCGGTGAAGTTTAGAGCACAGGTAACATCCGGTGTGGCAGATTCGTTTTATTGGGATTTTGGAGATTATGCCAACTACTCATTGGATGATAGTTTTGAGTATGAGTTTAAGATACCAGGCATATATACAGTGACAATGACGCCAGCCTATCTGGGTTGTGCAGGGCCGAGCCATGTGATAACAGACTATGTGAGGATAGACTCTCCGAATGCTGAACTTAGTTATAGACAGTCTTGTATCAATGAGAGAGAGGTGAGGTTTATGGATTTATCGATGGGGAATGATAATCCATATTGGGATTTTGGTGATGGGAATTATTCAACAGAAAGTAATCCGGTTCATACATATGCAGCACTCGGAGACTATGTGATTGCCTTTTACAGCCATAACACAATGAGTGGGTGCAGAGATACGCTGGTAGACTCTACGCTAAAGATAGTAGCTCCGAGGCCTGACTTCAGGGCTGAAGAGACAAACATCTGCACAGAGAAGCGGATAAGGTTTATAGCTGGCGATAGTGCCAGAAACAGTTTTGACTTTAGATGGATAAAGGAGGACTCGATAACTGACTGGATACAAGACACTGCTGCGCATCTGCTTTTTAATAAAAGAGGGCGATATGATGTAACGTTAATAGTGCTGGACTCGAGAGGGTGCCTAGACACGATGACGAAAGTAGGATATATAGTGCATGGCAAGCCTAAAGCAGGATTTGCACAAAGCAGTGTGAAGGGATGCCTGCCACTAGTGGTGACCTTTAGCGATACGACACGCAACCTAAGTGGCGTGACTAACACAAGCTATGAGTGGGACTATGGAGATGGAACAAGAGTAATGAATAGCAGTGGTGTAGTGAACCATACTTATACAGCTAGCGGCACCTACAACGTGCGACAAATAGTGACCAATAGCGAAGGGTGTAGTGACACCGCCTATAGTGTGGTAAAAGCAGTGAAAGCAACAGCTTTATTTGAAACTTCGGCACCGACTACGTGCATAAATGGATTGATAGCGTTTACTAATCAGTCGGGGGGGCTGGGGAGCAGTTACTGGAGTATGGGAGATGGTAGTGTGGCTGTAACAAAAGATGTGATGCACTCATGGACAGATACTGGGCACTACAGCGTTTGGCTAGCCGTAGTAGATACTAATGGCTGTACCGACACTGCCAACAAAGAGATTTACATACGTAAACCGAGGGCGAGATTTTCGGTATCGGATACTGTGTCGCTGTGTGTTCCGTTTGTGGCACAGTTTTATAATAATACGGTTGGTGGTGCATTTTACAGTTGGACAATGGGTGATGGGAACACATCGATAGTGCCATCGCCAGGGCATACCTACACTACACCGGGCATATATGATGTGCGCCTGATTGCTACTGATGTGTATGGATGCCGCGACACTGCCCAAGGACAAGTGACCGTGCATGGGTATCCGGGGTCATTTACGTATGCGACACGGAGTGGGTGCAGCCCACTGACGGTAAGGTTTTCATCGTCGCTGAGCAATGTGCCTTATATAACATGGGACTTTGCAGATGGTGTAACGGTGACTACAAGCGGGCAAGACACCATAAGCCATACTTACCTAACGGCAGGAGGCTATGTGCCTAAGTTGATACTGAGCGATAGTGCAGGTTGTATCACATCGGCAATAGGAAACGATACAATTAAAGTGAGTGCCGTGGATGCTGCGTATGGAGTGAGCCAAACCCCTGTGTGCCCAGGAGCAACGTTTGCGCTAACAGACCTATCGACAACGCAATGGACACCAATAACAACAAGAGTATGGGAATATGATGGGAATACTAGTAGTGCCAGCATGCCCACACATAGCATAGCCACACCTGGTGTATATAGTGTGACGCTAAAAGCAACTAATGGCTGGGGATGCTACGACACAACAAGTGGCACAATAAGAGTAATAGATGCAGGAACCATAACAGGAGACTCTGTGCTGTGCGCAGGAACCACAACAATACTAGATAACCTAATAACAGGCGGTGGATGGCTGAGCAGTGACGTGCTGGTGGCGAGTGTGGATATAACAGGTAAGGTGAGTGCAGCGCAAGCTGGCACCACAATAATAAGCTATCTAAAAAGTGGCTGCAGCGTGCGCAAACAAATAACTGTGCAAGTGGCGCCAACAGCACTGAGTAACAAAGATTTGTGCGAGGGTGCATCAGTAATGCTATCATCGGCACCTGGTGGTGGCACGTGGAGCACAAGTGACCCTAGTGTAGCAGGCGTGAGTGGGACAGGGCTAGTGAGCGCACTAACAGCTGGCAGCACAGTGGTGAGCTATGTGCTGAGTAATGGATGTGCTAGAAGTGGCGAAGTGCGAGTACATGCTGCACCAGGCCCAATAAGTGGCGGCAGCCTGCTATGCGTGGGCATGAGTGTGCCCTTGTATAATAGTGTAGCTGGAGGAACGTGGACAAGTGACAACCCTAGCATAGCAGCAGTGAGCACAAGTGGCCTGGTGAGCGGAACGGGGGTGGGCACCACCAACATAAGCTATAGTATGGGCTATTGCAATGTCTATATAACTGTGACTGTGAACGCTGAGTTAGCTGCTGTAACAGGTATGAATGATGTATGCAGTGGCACTAAAGACACGCTTTACAATACAGCAATTGGCGGGGTGTGGACGAGTAGTGATACTGCGATAGCTAGCATAGATAATATAAGTGGCGTATTGAGCGGGAAAGCAGCAGGGGTGGTAACTATAACATATGCAATAGCGAGTGGATGCTATGACACCGCAATGGTAAGGGTGCTGGGTAGCCCAGATGCAGGGAGTATAAACGGTGCTAGGAAGATGTGTATGGGTGATACTGTGGCGCTAACGAATGATGCCAGCGGCGGCATTTGGCAAAATAGTGGCAGACATAGTGTAACAAACGTAACTGGACTGACGGTGGGTATAAGCCCTGGTATAGACACCATAACCTACACGGTAGATAATGGACAATGTAGTAGTAGTGTGCAACACATAATGGAAATAAATCAGCTACCGGATGTGGGCAAGGTGACAGGCCCAAGAGTGATATGTGTGAATGTGGTGGACACCTTTGAACATAATATAGGTGGAGGTATATGGACGAGTGACAACATAAGTGTAGCTGTGATAGATGGCAGTAGCGGACAACTAACAACGCTGATGCCAGGTAGTGCAAGGATTACCTACACAACACCAGCGGACGCAAATGGGTGTGTGAACAGCTTGGTGAGTATGATAAGAATAACTGCGCCAGAACATGTGGTGACTGCTATAGTAAAAGATGCTGCATGTGCAGGGTCGGCAACGGGAGGTATATCGCTGATGGTGACAGGTACGCCACCGTTTGCGTATAAGTGGAGTAATGGAAGCAGTGATGGTGCGATAAGTAACTTAACGGCTGGCACCTACACTGTAACGGTGCTACAAGAAGACACTAAATGTGAGGTGGGTAAACAAATAACAGTAGGCAGCACAGAACATATGACACTGGAGGTGCAACTAACTGCAGACACCTGTGCGCTAGCAAAAGGAGCTGCCATAGCCCATGTGACAGGCGGCACCCCACCCTACAGCACTACCTGGACAGATGTAACTGGAACGGCAGTAAGTGGTGCGTATGCAACAGCACTGAGAACTGGAAAATATATGCTGCATGTGGCAGACGCCAATGGATGCCTGGAAACAGATAGTGTGCAGATAGAAAACGCTGCCTGCCAAGAGCTGACCATATATGACGTGATAACCCCAAACGGAGATGGTGCCAATGACCGATGGGTGATAGAGGGACTGGAGCTATATACACAAAATACGGTGCAGATATACGACAAATGGGGCGACCTGGTGTATGAGCAGCGCGGCTACCGCAACGAATGGCAAGGCCAAACCAAAAGCGGCAACCAAGTGCCAGATGGCACCTATTACTACCTGGTGCGGCTAAACGAGCCCAGCAAAACGGGTGGAGCCACGGAATATGCGGGTAGCATATTGGTGAAGCGATAGGAGATAAAAGGAGCGCGAAGAACAATGTGGTGTAAATATTTTGGTTTTTGGAGTGGAGGCCTTATCTTTGCAGTCCAAAAATTTTATTGTCTAACGAAAAAATAATTTCCATTATTTATGTCGGTAAAAATTCGCCTGCAAAGACACGGGTCTAAGAAGCGCCCGTTTTACTTCATCGTAGCTGCAAACACTACAGCTCCGCGTGATGGTAAGTTCATTGAAAAATTGGGAACATACAACCCATTGACCGTACCTGCAACAGTTCGCATCAACCGCGAGCGTGCATTGCATTGGTTGGATAAAGGTGCACAACCTACCAACACATGCCGCAGAATACTATCATTTAAGGGCGTACTTTACCTGAAACACCTTATGCGTGGTGTTGGCCTAGGACTGTTTGACCAACAAGCAGCTCTTGACAAGTTTGAAAAGTGGAATGGAGAACACGAAGAGCTAGTAGCTCGCCGTGAGGAAACCCACCGTAAGCACAAAGCTGAAAAGCGTGCTGAAACTATGAAAGAGAGTGTGCGTAAGGTAGAAGAGAAAGTGGCTGCACGCGTAGCATCTGCAACGGCTGAAGAGAACACAGAAGCTGCTGCTGAAAGCAATGAAGGTGGTGAGCAATCTGAAGGATAGTATTTCCCTAAGAGCGTTAGAAAAACAAAAAATAGAGGCTTCAGTAATGAGGCCTCTATTTTGTTTTAGGTGGTTACTGCTTTTGTAGCCCAACTGTAAATCGCAATCCTAATGTAATGGTGCGGTCACTGATGGCCTGACTTTTATATCTGAGGAATATAGAAATATGATTTGTAAACTCATAACTCGACGAATTTGGTTCTGGCCCTCTGACCCACCCAACACTACCCTCTAAGGCTAATCCGATATATCTTCCGTGAGTATGGGCTAGTTTATTTTCTAAACCGAACGCAAATTCAATATTAATCTGCCGTTTTTATATATACCATTTTAGCCAATCTTTACAATACAATACATTTGTAAACAGTTCGAATTATTCTTTGAATTCTGAAAAAAATTTTTTTTATTGAACAAGTGCGTAAATTAGCAATAGAAATCTTAAACAATTATTCACTAAAAACAAAAAATAACCTTATGTCTCATAATTGCGAATGCAGTGATTACGTACAAATGTCAGCAAAAACTGGGATTGTAACTATTAATTCAGCAAATTCGAACCTCAATGGTTCTGGATTACTGGGCACAGTACTTGTTGGAGGCCAAAATGGAACAATAATAAAATCAATAATTATTAAATCTACTAACGCTAACAATCTAGGAATGATTAGACTTTTTGTTGGCAAAGGTGGCCAAAACATGCTTTACAGAGAAATTCCAATTCCTATCTATCCCAATACTCCCAATACACCTACTCCAACGCCAATTTGGCCAATGTTAGAGATAAATTTATTGGGTAATCTCAAATTAGAAAATGGAACTGTACTACTGGCCTCAACTCAAAATTCAGAAACATTTAATATTATCGCTGAAGGTATGGATTTAAAATATCCTACAATACTACCAAGTGTATGTTGTAATTTTAAAGAGGAAACAATTTTGGTTGGTGTTGGAAATCCAACTCAGAATAAATTACTTAACGGAACAGGTAATATAACACCAATTTTCACCTCCAGTATAGCATCTAATGGATCAATAATTAATTCAATCACTGTTTCAGCATTGCAAAGCACTCATAGTGGAATGGTTCGCATATTTATTAATAATGGAGTAGATTATAAGTTAATGATGGAAGTAGTTATACCAGAAACAACACAATCATCATTTCAACAATCATATAAGCAAGAACTAAAAATGGATTTTGCTTTACAAGCTGGATTTTCTCTTGGAGCTACAACTGAAAATTCAGATTCATTTTCAATAGTAGTTAATGCTACAGAATGGATATATAAATAATTTAATTTTATTAATATTTTAAAATATGTCAAACATAAACAAATTACTATCTAAGTTTCGTGCATCTCTGGAAATGAATGATGGAACATTAAAAGATGGATATCTTTCTGTAACAGGAGGAAGATATAGAATTATTATTAACGAAACAGGCAACAACAATGATGGTATGAATAATGATGATCCTGTGAATTTACCAACACTATGGGATAATATGACATGTGGTGGTACAAATGGTGGTTGTACTAATTATAGTTGTGATGGTACTACTAACACTAGAACATTAACAACATTTCAAGATTGCGTAAATGGATATTGTGGAGGTTTAGGAACTAGTTCAAATCAAACATCTAGTGCTTATTAATTATATTTTATAAATTACAATACACAATAGGATATGGACAATACAATGCAACGATTAGTTAATAGAATGCAAAAAATATTGCAAAATAACAATGGTACTCTAAGTGGTGGTTATTTAACAGTAAACAACTCACATCAGTGTAATGATGGTGGAGTTATAAATGCAAAATCAACAAATGCAGATAAATGCAATAACCATTCATGTCCAGGTTCAACGAATAACGGCTCACCTTGCACTAATCACACGAATTGTACAGGTTCTACTAACACTGGGAATGGATGTCATTTAGTAAAATATACAGGCGGGTCAAATTCAAATCTATAATAAATGATATATGAAATTGAAGTCTAGCCAATACAATACGTTCTTCAAAAAAGAAGATATCCACATAGGTTATAACTCATTAAGTAATCAGTTTATCTTATTAGACTCATTACTATACGATCTCTATATGTCTGGGTACAAACAAAATGACTTCAGCGAATTAGAATATATACATAATGATTTTTACAATCAACTTGTTAATTACGGGTTTATAATTAATGAAAATATAAACGAATTCGAAATAGTAAAGTCTCTTAGTAGAAAAATTGATAATGATAGCTCTCAATTTCATTTGATAATTAATCCTACAATGAACTGTAATTTTAAATGCTGGTATTGCTATGAGACTCATATAAAAGATTCAAAAATGAGTCAATCAACAATTAATTCAGTAATAAAATTAGTTGAATCTGTAGTTAAAAATCAAAATGGCCTAAAAAGAATCATAATATCATTTTTGGGAGGTGAACCATTATTGTATTTTAATAAAATAATAATACCACTTCTACAGAATACAGTCGACATATGTAATGTAAGTGGCATAGAAGTAGTTGGTCATATGACAACAAATGGCCTATTAATTAATGATGAAATGCTGACAACATGCAATAAGTATGGTTTAAAATCTTTTCAAATAACTTTAGATGGTAACCGTGAACAACATAATAAAGTACGATTTCTATCAGAGAGCAAGGGCTCATACGATACGATAGTAAATAATATAATAAAATCTGTAAAGCAAAAAATACATGTAAACATTAGAATAAATTGCTCTTTAAATACATTCGACAATATCAATGATATTTTAAATTCATTTATCTCTATATCAAAAGAGGATAAATCTTATATTACTTTTGACTTTCAAAAAGTTTGGCAAGAAGAGACTGATTTGAGCGAAATCATAAATAATACAAAATTAGATTTTGAAAAAATGGGGTTTAATGTAACTAAAATCGGAGCAGGTTCTTTAATAGAGTCATGTTATGCAGATAAAAGATATCAAGCTACAATTAACTATAATGGTGAAATCTTCAAATGTACGGCAAGAGATTTTAAAGATGGTTCAGGTGAAGGTATTTTACAAAACGACGGCAACATAATATGGAATAAAAAATACGAGAATAGATTAGCTTCAAAATTTAATAACGAACCTTGCAAAACATGTAGAATATTACCATTATGTGGTGGTGGATGCACACAGGCATCTATTGAAGCAAATGGTGCTGATTATTGTGTTATGGGATTTGACGAAAATCGTAAAACTAAATTAATAACTGATAAATTTGAAACAATATGTGCAAGCTTAGAATAATAATGATACAAACTGTTGCTATGTTTATCCTAAATATAGGGAATAGTATGGCATATCCTTCTCTCAATGAAGATACTGTAATTACGTATAACAACTCTCAAATAACGCTACAAAAAACTAAGGAAGTAGATGTATTAAGAGTAATAGATCCAATAACTGGGAAAGAATCTATCAAAAAAATACCCGTTTTAGAACCAGTAAGAATAGACAGTTTTATAGTACATAAGGAAAATGCACCTTATACATTTAGTGAAAAGTTGGAGAAAATTTTAATTAAGGAAATAACTCAAAATCTAACTCAAAATGATCTACCAAATGGTTTTGTAAAAGTTGGTTTGCGTAATATAGTAGTGAACAATAAAGGAGAACTAATATATTACGAAATAGCCAGTATAGATCATGTTGCTCAAAATCAAACTCGTAAGTTGTCAAATGATTTAGTTAGTGAGAAAATTATAATTAAATCAATAAATCAACTATCCATAAATACAAGTAATTCATATTTAAAGCTACGAACTAATCTATCAAAAGGTACATTTGAAATTAGTGAAGGGATGGTAAAATATAAAAATAAATAAACAAAATAACGTAAATTAAATAGAGGCTTCAGTAATGAGGCCTCTATTTTTGTTTTAAGGGGAGTAAGGACTGTTACTGCTTTTGTAGCCCAACTGTAAATCGCAATCCTAATGTAATGGTGCGGTCACTGATGGCCTGACTTTTATATCTGGGGAATATAGAAATATGATTTGTAAACTCATAACTCGACGAATTGGGTTCTGGCCCTCTGACCCACCCAACACTACCCTCTAAGGCTAATCCGATATATCTTCCGTGAGTATGGGCTAGTTTATTTTCTAAACCGAATGCAAATTCAAAAGCTGAATTAACATAGGGGAATCTGTTGGGTCCCAAGAAACCCGACTTGGGTTGATTGGGGTCTCTGCCATAGTAGTGATAAACAGATCCGATGGGAACTGTAACATAATATAAACGACTATTTGACCAATAAGAGACTTCGTAGTAAGTAGTATCTCTTACATTTCCGTTATAAAACAGTCTAATGGAAGAACCTAAAGTGGAAACAAAGCAATATTTACCTTTAAAGTTATAGCGATAGGTCAATTGGATTTTGGGACTAAGGAAAGCAACATTATGTTTAAAAGCAAGATTGAACTGCCGACCCGAGAGGTCATTTGAACCCATGGGATCGAAAGTAGATAAATCTATATTTACTGCAGTGCGGAAAGGTCTAATACCATATCTGAGCCCAGCACCAAAGCTGAGATTCTTATAAATATCGACTTCGTATTGCAGACCTACAGAAGCCCCTACAGTGTTGTAGATTTTATAATAATCGGGCAATTTATGATATCGAGTAAAAATATCGGGGTCGTCAAAATATCTACTTGCATTAGCTACAACAGAAAAGCGCTGAATATATTTTTTGCTTGTTTTTTGAGCGAGAACAGAATATGGAATAATTGTGGCTGCAAAAAAAGCTAATAAACATACTGAAATAAAAAAGCTAGACCTCATAACATTATATTATTAGCATACACCTCAAACCTATTGACAAACTTCTATCAACAATATGTACTGTATTTTCTACAGACTTGGAATAACTTTCATAATAGCCATAGGTTACTACATTTTCATTTTTCCACAAACCAGCATTAGCAGTAGCAATTAGTCCGAGTGCATAACCTTTAATTGGTAAAGCTTTGGAGATATTTTTTTCTATACCTAAAAAAACTTCAACAATATTATTCATGCGAGTAAAGTTTCTAGAACCTATTAGTCCTCTGTGTGGTATGAATGGACCAGGATAGCTACCAACATCTTTGATCAGATAATATGCCTGAACGGGAATAGGATAAGATACGTTATCTCTCTTATATTGAACAATAACCCAATCCATATCTCTTTCAGGCCCATTAGACAACATTTTAAAAGCTAAACCCAATGAGGTTGTAATCTTTAAATTGGGTCTCAAATTTTTAGCATAACCAATTCTGAAACAAGGACCGAGCGTAAAAACTGTTTGAGCAAAATCATGTTGAAGAGTTACCCCTCGAAGATTGTTTTTTGACAAACTATCAAAATCAGATAGATTCATTACTGTAGAAACAGCATATTTTTTATTTCCAAACAAAATACCTGCACCAAGATACAAGCCTGATTTGAAATTTCTGCTATACTCAATACGAATTTCAGAGGATATAGTATTTATCGGTTTAGCATTAAACATTTTGTCTTTATAGGTATTATTAATGCTAAACATCTCTAATCTTGACTCTCCAGCAATAATGAATCTATTTGTCGAAAGAGAATCTGAAGCAAACGTGAAATAGCAGGATAGCAACAATAAAAGGAAAAGGGTAAAACAAGATTTAATAAGATGCATTGGGCAGATTTGTGGGTCAATTAGTATATAAAAGTAGTTTAAACAAAGATAGCGATTGAGCAAATAAATTAGCTGACATTAGCAGTTATCTCATTTGCGAAAAGATTAGCTTAAACTACATTTTAATCAATAACAAGAGATCGACTTTACCTACATTCTACAATCAATAGAACTACCTAAAGAGTGCAAGAACTACTGAGCATCAACTTAACACTATAAAAATCACCCTACTGATGGTGAAGTAAATGCGGTAAGGAATGTGTTTATTTACATAAAAATTGGGATGTATGAGGAAGCTATTAGCCAGTGTGGCGGTGGCAATAATGCTGACTGGCTGCGGAAATGGTAAGCAGGACCATAAAGATGTGAGCAACAAACAAGCATTGAGTGCGTTGTTAGATAATTATTGGGAAGAGCGCCTACAGCTGTATCCGGTGGAGGCGACCAGCATAGGAGATAAGCGCTATAATGACCGACTAACTATTACGATAGCCCCCTCTTTTAGGGATACGCTGCAAAAGTTTTATGATAAATATCTGAAAGCAGCCCAACAAATAGATACCAACGGCCTAAGCGTAGAAGAGCAACTGAACTACAATATCTTTTGCTACGAAATGCACATGAACCTGGAAGACCTGAGATATCCGAAACATCTAATACCCATTACCCAATTTTGGTCGTTTACACTAGAGTTGCCACAAATGGGGTCTGGCACAGGGAATCAGCCGTTTAAAGATGTGGCCGATTATGACGCATGGCTAAAAAGACTATCGAGATTTGAGGCGTGGACTGATACGGCAATTGCCAATATGCGACAAGGAATAGAGCAGGGCTGGGTGCTGCCCAAAAGCCTAGTGGTAAAGATATTGCCACAATTAAAGGATGTGGCATCGGGCACGGACACGGCAAGTATATTTTATGGGCCGATACGCAACCTGCCGGCAAACATAGGGACAGCAGACAGAAAAAGACTGGATAGTGCCTACAGAACTGCAATAGCAAAAGTGGTGGTGCCGTGTTATGAAAAGCTGCATCGATTCTTTGAACAAACATATATGCCAGCAGCACGAGCGAGCAGCGGGATAAACGACATGCCGGGCGGAAAAGACTATTACCAATACTGCATCAAATACTGGACAACTACTGACCTGAACCCAGACAGTATCTATAACATAGGCATAGCAGAGGTGGCACGCATAGAGGCTGAAATGAACAAGGTGAAAGAACAAGTGGGCTTTAAAGGTACGCTACAGGCTTTCTTTAAGCACATGAGTGAGGATAAGCAGTTGTTCCCATTTGTAGAGGCTCAACAAGTTATAGACAGCTTTTGGAATATAAAAAAAGCGGAGGACCCCAAGCTGAAAGAGCTATTTAACAAGACCCCGACCACACAGTTTACAATAAGACAAACAGAGTCATTCAGAGCCGCATCGGCCAGTGCTGAGTATAATCAAGGATCGGAAGATGGCACAAGACCTGGCATTTTTTATGTGCCTGTGGTAGATGCTAAAAAGTTTAACTGTGCAGGGATGACTACACTATTCTTGCACGAAGCGATACCGGGACACCACTATCAAATATCGCTACAACAGGAGAATAAAAACCTACCTTCATTCAGAAGATTTTTGTGGTATGGGGCATATGGCGAAGGCTGGGCACACTATGCAGAAACACTGGGCAAAGACTTAGGATTGTATGGCGACCCATACCAATACTTTGGGCACCTGAGCGACGCTATACACAGAGCTATAAGACTGGTAGTGGATGTGGGGCTGCACCAAAAAGGCTTGACCCGAGAAGAAGCAATAAAGTATATGACGGAGCATGAACTAGTGAGTGAAGCAGAAGCAACTGCGGAGATAGAACGGTATATGGCGCTGCCAGGGCAGGCACTATCGTATAAAATAGGACAAATGGCGATAAGCGGTGAACGGAAAAAATATGAAGAAATGCTGGGTAAACGATTTGATATAGGGGCGTTTCATGACGAGGTGCTACGCAATGGCTGTGTGCCGCTGCAAGTGCTGCGTAGCAATATGAGTATGTGGGCAAAGACAATGAAGTAATAATGTTGGCCTAATGCACTACATTTGCATTAAGGATTAAAAATAGAATGCGAAGCAGCATACATAGGCTACTGGCAGCAATATTGTTGGTGATTTTTTCGGCAGGCGTGCTACCGAAAGAATTGCTGCATGATGTGCTGTATAGCCATAAAGATGATGTGCACCACGCATGCGGCAAAGGGGAGCTGGTAATAACCGAAAAGCACAATCACTGTAAGTTTCTGAGCTTTGAGATTACGGCATTTGTGTCGCCAGAACCTATATATGTAGCCTTTGCCGAAAAAGAAGTATACAACAAATATGTAGCATACTATGATGCTACTGAACCCAGCACTGAGGCGCACTATACATGCAGCAGAGGACCACCCTGTGCCCGCCCAATATAATGAGGTATGTATGGACACAACTAGATGGCAAAGACTGCCATAAGCTAGTTGTGTATATTAAGTAATTAAAAAAAGAGCTTTCAGAACATTGAGGCGAATAGCTTATGCTGCTGTGGCAGTGTGGAGCAGTGCTATGCTGGCTAGCCCAACATATGGACAATCTGCATGCACCCACCAAGTGCGAGGCACAGTGACCGACAACCAGCGACATGCTGTGCCTGGTGCTGTGATAAGAGTGGAAACTGACAGCACCAAAGGTGATGTAACTGATACGGCCGGCAGGTTTGTAATAATGGGAGTATGCGAAGGCCATACGCTGGTGAGCTGCTCGGCCCCCGGCTACAGCACTGCTACGGCCCACCTGCATGTGACTGGCAGCAGTAACATATCGTTTGTGCTGAATGCGGATAAGAACCAACTGCATGAGGTGGTGGTAAATGGTGTGCGCATGCACGACCTACACACTGTGGCACATGCCGAACTGAAGGGACTGCAACTGCTGCAAACCAGAGGTGGCAGCCTAGGCGATGCACTGAAAGAACTACCGGGACTTAATGCCATACAGACTGGGCCCAACATATCGAAACCAGTGATACACGGGCTGCACAGCAACCGTGTGCTGATACTAAACAATGGTGTGCGACAAGAAGGACAACAGTGGGGATCGGAGCATGCACCAGAGATAGACCCCTTTGTAGCCAATAGGATACAAGTGGTGAAGGGAGCTGCCAGCGTGCGCTATGGTGCAGATGCCATAGGTGGCGTGGTGTTACTAGATGCTGACCCTCTGCCAAGCCAGAAGGGCATAAGTGGCGAGCTATATGTGGTAGGCCAGACGAATGGCAAGATGGGCACAACATCGGGCATGATGCAAGGGAAGATAAGCGAAAAGAGTGGCCTGAGCTGGCGTGTACAAGGCACTGCCAAACGCGGAGGCAACTACAGCACGCCCAACTACTACCTAAAAAATACTGGTGTAGAAGAGCACGACTTATCTGGCATGGTGGGCTATAAAAAAGACCAAGTGGATGTGACTATGTACTACAGTAGGTTTGCATCTAAGAATGGTATTTTTGAAGGAGCACATGCTGGCAATCTGGACGACCTGTATAAAGCTTTTGCCAGGAGCAGGCCTAACACGGAGTCTGTATTCTCTTATAACATTGGCAGAAGCTATCAGCACATAGTGCATGACCTGGCTAAGGTAAGCGCAACGTATAGGTTTGCTAATGAAGGAAAGATAGAAGCAAACTTTGCACAGCAACAGAATCTGCGAGAGGAATATGACATCAGCCTACCTTACACATCTAGCCCTGAGTTACTGCGCAAGCCACAGGTAAGTTTTTTACTTAAGACACACAGCGCGGAGTTGGTATATACTCAACCATCAAAAAGAGGGCTATCGGGCCTGATGGGTGTGGCAGGGAATACCCAAGGCAATGTGTATAAAGGCATCAGATACCTGATACCCAACTTTAGAACATATAGCGGAGGAGCCTTTGTGATAGAAAGGTATACCAAAGGTAAATGGACTGTGGAGGCTGGTGCGAGATATGACTACAGATGGCAAAGAGTGTATCAACGTAATGCAAGGACACTGGAAGTATATCACACGACGCTGACCTTTAGCAATCCGACGGCTACTGTAGGAGCTACCTGGCATGCAAACGAACACCTGCAGCTAAGTGGGAATGTGGGCAGTGCGTGGAGAGCACCATCGGTAAATGAGCTGTATATACACGGCATACACTTTAGCGATGCCAGCTATCAAGATGGAGATAGCACGCTGAAAGCTGAACGTGCTGTAAATAGCGGAGTGACGGTGCAGTATAACAAGAAGAAGCTGAGGAGTGTGGTAGATGTGTATTATAACAGAATAGGCAACTACATATACGAAGTGCCACAACTGCAACCCGTGACGCTGATAAGTGGCACGTTTCCGGCCTTCAAGTTTACGCAGCATGATGTGGCTATACGCGGGCTAGATGCATCTGTGCAGTATGACCTGATAGACCATGTGACTGTGCAAAGCCGTGCTACGGTGGTGAGAGGATATAACTACACCACTAGCGATTGGCTATTGTTTATGCCTGCCGATAGATTTGAAAATGGGCTGATGGTGGGGAAACACCAAATGGGATTTATGGAAGAGCCTTATGTGAGCCTGGCGTATGTGCATGTGGCGAAACAAATAAGAGTGCCCCCCAATAGTGACTATGTGGCACCGCCGGCCGGATATGGACTGGTGAATGCAAGCGTGGGTTTCACAACCCATGTGAAACAAAAAAAGCTACAGCTAGACCTCACTGTAGCCAATGCAACCAATGTGCGTTACAGAGACTATCTGGACAAGTTCAGGTATTATGCTGACAACCTTGGGATAAATGTGATATTGAGGTCGAAAATTACATTCTAAACAAACTAAAAATCTAAAAATGAACTTTAAAAACAACAACATTACGAAGATAGCCGCAATGGCAATGATAGCTGCAACAGCAACACTATGGACTGGCTGCAAGGGAGATGAAAAAAATGTGGAGCCTGCAGACCCAGACAATGAAGTGATAACAACAGTGAAAATAACTGCTGTAAATGCCGCTGACACAGCCGATGTGCGCACTGCACAGTGGAAAGACCTGACACCGAATGATGGCAATCCGGACCTAACGCAAGCATCTATAAGGCTAAAAAAAGATGCAGTGTATAATGTGAGTGTTGAGTTTATGGATGAGACCAAGAGCCCAGCTGAGAACATAACTGAAGAAGTGGAGGAAAGAAGCAACTATCACCTGGTGTGCTACCAACCAACTAGTGGACTAAACCTGACAGTTGTAAGAACAGACTTTGACAATAACACACCAAAATTGGAACTGGGTGTGAAGTCGAAGTTTACTACTGGTGCTGCTAGCACTGGCTCTATCAATGTATCTCTGCATCACCAACCGAGCAATAAAAACGGCTCTACCTGCGACCTAGGCAGCACAGATGTAGATGTAAACTATCAGGTAACAATAGAGTAAGACAATAGTATAGGTATTATGAACAGGAGCTTCCTAAAAGGGGCTCCTGTTTTTTTATGACCTGAAGTTGCTAAAAATAATGAGCCACTGTGGATATAGGCAATAAAGCAACATAAAAAGAGAGGAGCCAACACTGCCGAAAATGCATCGGTAGTATTGGCCCCTCTCTGTAAAGTAATGTTTAATTAGTTTTCAGATCTTAAGAAAGACTTGATTGTATAAGCGACAAGAAATCGTCGAATAAATAACGGGAATCGTGTGGACCTGGTGTGGCCTCTGGATGGTATTGTACGGAGAAGGCTGGTTTATTCTTCATGCGGATACCTTCGATAGAGCCATCATTGAGGTTGAGGTGCGTAATTTCTACTTTATCGGAGTTGCGAACAGCCTCGGGGTCTACACCAAAACCGTGGTTTTGGGTTGTGATCTCCGACTTACCAGTAATTAGGTTTTTGACAGGGTGGTTGAGCCCACGATGACCGTGATGCATCTTGAAGGTAGGGATATCGTTGGCACGAGCTAACAACTGATGTCCTAGGCAAATACCAAAAAGCGGCTTGCCTGTATTGATGATGTCTTTGACAGTAGCTACGGCATAATCCATAGAGCCTGGGTCGCCTGGGCCATTTGATACAAAATAACCATGAGGAGCAAAAGCTTCAAGATCGGCAATAGCAGATTTGGCTGGGAACACCTTGAGGTATGCGCCTCTATTAGCCAAACACTTCAGGATGTTGATTTTAACACCATAGTCGAGCACTGCTACACGAATAGGAGCTGACTCGTTGCCAACAAAATATGGTTGGCTAGTGCTGATTTGAGAAGATAGCTCGAGACCAGACATATCGGGCACATTGGCTAAGGCTGCTCTGAGCGAATCGGCATCGGAGTGTTCGGTAGAGATAACACAGTTCATAGCGCCTTTGGTGCGTATGTGCTGTACTAGCGCACGTGTATCAACATCGTATATAGCTACAACATTGTTCTGAACAAGGTAATTTTCGAGACTATCATCGGCAACCATACGCGAGTAGCGATTGGTAATGTTTTTGCAGATGAGGCCAGCTATTTTTACGGAATTGCTTTCTACATCGTCTTTCTTCACGCCATAGTTGCCTATGTAAGCATTGTTCATAATGAGGACCTGACCTGTGTAAGAAGGGTCTGTAAAAACCTCTTGGTAACCAGTCATGCCCGTATTGAAACAAATTTCGCCACCAGCAGTGCCCTTGGCACCAAAAGCTTTACCTGCGAAAATTGTACCATCCTGAAGCATGAGCCATGCTGGAGCGTGAACGTGTGTAGCTGTCATTTTAAAAAAACAAATTGCGCAAAGGTAACAAAAAGCGATGAAGGGATGAAAGAAGTTGTCCACAAAAAGAGGGACGATTTAAGTGGTTTGGAGGTTATAATTGTGAATTATGAATATAGAGTAAAAGAAGTGAGAGAAATTAGAATGTAAGCAAAATTGCTTACATTTGCGACATGGAACATCGACTATTGCACTACAAAGGCATACACCCTGGTGCTGTAATAGCTAGAGAGCTAAAAAAGCAGGGCATTAAGCAAAGACCGCTAGCAATAAAGGTGGATGAACACCCACAGACACTACATGCTATAATAAGTGGAAAACGGAATCTGAATGTTGGGTTAGCTCTAAAAATAGAAGAGGCTCTAAACTTGGAAGAAGGGACATTGGTGCTGTTGCAGGCGTATTATGAGATAGAAAAGGTAAAGAAGATTCAAAAGAAAAAACCGGAGATATCTGCCTTTAGTAGCTCCTTGTTTTGGGATACTGATATAAACACTATAGATTGGGATAAACATGCCGTTAGTGTTATTAATAGAATATATGAGAGAGGCAATGAAAAGGACAAAGAAATAGCTAGAAACTTTTATGGTGATGATAAAATAGAAGAAGCACTGAAAGCTGTAAGAAGTGGCCATATGACTATAAAGAGCAACAAATAACACAACCTTTGAAACTACACTACAACACTGTTTCCCCAAAATTGCATGAATACCTGCTAAGACTAATGAATGCTAGTTTGCTAAATGATTTTAGACTAGTAGGCGGCACATCACTGAGTTTGCAACTGGGACACCGACTATCTGTGGACATTGATCTTTTTACAGATGCTAGTTATGGGAGCGTGAATTTTGAACAAATTGATCAGTTTCTGAAAAACACTTTCAGATACAACAGAAATACAAACGACTCGACAAATGCTGCGCTAGGCAAATGCTATATTATAGGCGACTATGAAAATGAAACTGTGAAACTTGACATCTTTTACACAGACACTTTTATAAAGCCGCCATTATTAATTGACAATATGAGAATGGCAAGTATTGAAGAAATAGCTGCAATGAAAATTGATGTTATTCAACGTATAGGTAGAAAGAAAGACTTTTGGGATATACATGAAATGCTAAATCACCTATCAGTGAAGCAAATGTTAGCCCTGCATGAAGAACGATATGAGTATAACCATGATAAATCATTGATTATTCGCAACTTCACAAACTTTGTATTAGCAGACAATGAATTTGACCCTGTGTGTTTAAGAGGTAAATATTGGGAGATAATTAAAGATGACCTTACGGATGAAATAGGAGCTTATTTATGAACCATCACATCTGCTACTGTTTTACCCATTGAAGAACTTTTGTGCCAGACAGCGAAGAAAGACGAATAAAGTAGTTGCCAGACGGCAAAGAGCTTACATCTATTGACATGCTATTTTCACCAAACGTAAGCTGTCTATTAGCGGGAAATAGTTCGGCACCTGACATAGTGATGATGCTCAATCTGACAGTTTGAGGTGACTGTGTGTGGATAGTGACACCTAACCTAGAGGTAGCAGGGTTGGGGTATAAACTAATGTTAGATATAGCCTGAGTAGCGAGTACGCTGACAGTTGGGAATGTGACTGTGGCAGTATCGACAATGCCTAGACCCAAGTTGTAATAACTACCTGAGGGTGTTGATTGGAGCTTAACAGGGCGAACCATGTAGTACTTAAGCCCATCTGCCCCAACAGTATCTGACCAAGAAGTGGTGGTAAGCATGGGCGATATAAGAGTGTGTGCTCCCCACATACTATCTGTGCGATATACATAATAACCGATAACACCAGGGTCGGCAGAAGCTGTCCAAGTGAGGTTGGCACCATGACCAGCAACAGGTGTAACCGACAAAGCAGTAATTGGCCTAATGTAGTTGGTGCGCAAGGTAGGGTCGCCAAGGAGGGCAACATGAACGCCTGCGGCACCATAACCGGCAGGCTGATAAAGTGAAGTATTGTTTTGTGTAATTCGGGCGCTGTATCCGATATTTTCACCAAGAGCCATGTGATGAAAGAACCAGTTGGGCCTGCCAGCCCAGCACACTGATAGTGCAGGCACAGTGGCACACATAGGAGCTCTGAGGAAACTATTGGTATAATTCCAATCGCCAAAATAGGAACCAAACATCATAGTAAATATGGCATTGACAGCGCCCGCGGTATCGAAGTCGGCAGTGACACCGACACCCCCAGCGCTTGTATATGAGCCGCCACCGCAAGCATAGGCCCATTGAAAAGATGAATCGGCCAAGGACGGAATGAATGGTAGTGAATAGATGCTATCTCTCCCAACCATCACAGGGAAGCACCTCCATGCGTTTGCGGCAAAAGCTTCTCCACTAAAGGCGCCAAAGTTATCGCTTATGATGCCGCGCCTATTAATACTAATGAGGTCTTGTTTGTAATTATGTGCCCTATTTAGATACCTCTTCATGCGTTGCACATCGGTGCTGGCAAACGCAGGCATATTGGAGAGGTCTACCCTACCCACTTGCAGAACCACCAGAGAAGGAATCATTGACTGATCCCACTTACCATCAGCAGGTATATTTCTATTGAGGGGATTGGAAGATGTAGCGTTGTTGACCGAAACATCACTCCAGCCTGTGCCAATAGTACCGTAATATACATCTGCAGGCCAGGCACCTTTGTGGTCGGTATGAGCATCGGGATTGAGATCGCCAGAATATGGAACAGCAATATGTCCTAATAAATAAACAGCTTTTACATTTGGAATCTGGTTATAGTCCTGTATGATTAATGATTTTATAGAAGTATCGGCAGTGGTGCGCGCAACATCGTGCCGAATGACATGCCATCCATCGGCAGCGATATCCTGCATGAGTGTTAGCAATTCTGAAGCACAGGAATCTGTAAAGGTGCTATCAACAATAAGAATTAGGGCACCGCGACTATGAATAGCAGGAGCCTTGATACCTGCTAACACATAGCCTGCAGGCGAAGGTGAGATAGTGGAACCAGTAACTACTACATCATATTCGTAAACAGAGTCTACAATAACTGAGTTATCGACATAAAAAGTATCGCCTGTGGTAATAGTAGCGATAGGTGGCCCCCAAGCAGTGGCTGACTTAGCCTTACGAAAAACCCTGTATGACGGCGAGCCGAAAGTACAGGGTTTCCAACGCAAAGTGATAGAAGGCGGCGCTACTTGAGTAGATACGGATATCTGCACTGCATAGTCTTGTGTAGACTGAGCAAAGACTGTAGCAGCCGAGGCAAATAATAATACTAATGCTATAATTAAGGCTCTCATTATCAACAAATATTGCATAGCAATATACCAATACTTATTGAAGATGAATAACAAATAGTCAATTAGCTAAGAAAAATCAACTAACAAAACAGCTTATCTACTAACTCCTGGGTACTTTTAACTGCTTGCTTCTTTATCATGTTTCTTCGGTGAGAGTCGACAGTGTTTTTAGAGACAAATAGTTTTTCTCCGATTTGCTTAGAATTGAAACCAAGTGCGATATAGTGTAGCACTTCTTTTTCGCGGTCGCTTAGGCGAATTTTGAAAGTCATGTCAGGCATTTGCATAGTGTTTAGTTTTATTAAACACAAAAGTATTGCCCTTAAAAAGCCTGTAAAAGGGTGTTTTGTGTGGATGTTCACCGTGATTTTTCACGGTGCAATTTATCGGTATTAAAGCCTGGCGTAATCATTTGTCCATTTTCAATCATGAGCGTACGTGTAGGATATGCAAAATCTATTCCTTGTTTATTGAACTCTTTGACAATGTCCAGAAAAATTTTCTGTTGTGTATCCATAAACACTACATAATCGGGGCTTAGACAGAAATAAACAATTTCGAAGTTAAGACTACTCTCTGCGAAACCAGAAAAATGAGCCCTTGCAAATTCTGTCAATTCATGGCTTTGGATTATGTTTTTTACCAAATGGGGTATTTTCTCTAACACATTGGCAGGTGTTTGATAAGTAACACCTATTGTGAATAATGTTCTTCGTCTGTCTATTGTTTTAAAGTTATTGACACGTGCGTTGGTCAAATCTTTGTTGGAGCATATTAGTATCTGTCCATTAACTGTGCGTATACGGGTAGATTTGACACCTACATATTCAACAGTGCCCATTTCTTTGTCGAAAACGATGTAATCGCCAATTTCAAACGGACGATCAAAAAGTATGATGAAATAGCTAAACAAATCGGCTAATACAGCTTGTGCCGCAAGAGCAATAGCTATACCACTTATACCCATGCCAGCAATGATGGTAGATACATTGAACCCCAAATTATCTAGCGTGAACACCATACCAACTGCCCAGATTATGACGTTGATAATTATGAGCAGCCCTCTTACTTGTTTGGTTTTCACCTCGCCGTCTTCTATTCTACTAAGGAAGGAAGTAATGACATACTTGACAACAGATGTGATGATGCGGAGTATAAAAAATGTATACACTACCATCAATATGGTATTCACCAGCTTATCGACCTTAGTTGGCAGAGATAGATAAGCCAAGCCCATATATACACCTCCAATATAGAAGAAGGGTATAACAAAACGTTCAACTGCAATGATGATAATATCATCGTATGTGGTTTCTGTTTTTGCAGCTAGTTTTTTGAGCCTTCTCAACACTATAGGACCTGCTACACTAACAACGAAAAAGACACCAATGATTATACCTATAGCTGTTGCCCAGTCTTGGATAGAGTTGCCGTAGAAACGTTGGTTTAATACAGAAGCCATGATAAGAAAAACAATTTGAGTGAGGGATTAAAATGACTAGTAAACATACTAGCATTAGTGACGCGAGTAAAAATACAAAACATGGAATCTAGAGGGTAAAGATAGGCTACCATAACAATGTTAAAAAAGCATGTCGTTAATAACTGTTGACATGAAGGGGTAATGAAAAAGTGAAAAAATTTCAGTCGTCTATTACACACACTGACAATGTGACACAAGAAACTAGTTTGGAATAGCAATTGATACTGAATACAAAACTAAACTTCACTTTATATGCATGAAAAAGGCAGTATATCGATCCATACGGAGAACATTTTCCCGATAATTAAAAAGTTCCTTTATTCCGATCATGAAATCTTTTTGAGGGAACTAGTATCAAACGCAGTAGATGCTGTGCAAAAGGTAAAAAGGCTATCCTCTTTGGGCCAATATAATGGAGCACTTGGCGAGCTGATGGTAGAAGTAGCATTTGATAAAGAGGCTAAAACCATTACCATATCTGACAATGGTATTGGTATGACAGCAGAAGAAATTAAAAAGTATATCAATCAGATTGCCTTTTCGGGTGCAACTGAATTTGTAGAAAAATTTAAAGATGCTAAGGACGCAAACGAGCTAATAGGCAAATTTGGCTTGGGCTTCTATTCTGCATTTATGGTGGCCAGCCATGTAGAAATACAAACATTGAGTTATCAAGATGGGGCTCAGCCTGCACGCTGGGTATGCGATGGCAGCACAGAATTTGAGATAAGTGAAGGTAGCAGAACGGAAAGGGGTACCACAATAACACTACATATCAATGAAGATTCGGAAGAGTTTTTAGACAAGCAAAAAATTGATAGTATTCTAGGTAAGTATTGTAGATTTTTACCCTTACCAATAAAATTTGGTACTAAAACTGAGTATGACTACGATAATACTGAAAGTGAAACTGAAGGTGAAGAAAATAAAAAACCGACAGAACGTGAGGTTGACAATATAATAAACACCACCAACCCAATATGGACTAAGAGCCCTGTAGACCTGAAAGATGAAGATTATCTGAAGTTTTACAGAGAGTTGTATCCAATGAGCGAAGAACCTTTATTCTGGATACACCTGAATGTTGACTATCCATTCACACTTACGGGAGTACTCTACTTCCCTAAAGTAAAAAATGACATGGATTGGCAACGAAACAAAATAAAACTGTTCTCAAGACAAGTGTTCATAACTGATGAAGTGAAGGACATAGTTCCTGACTTCTTGATGCTACTACATGGCGTGATAGATTCTCCAGACATACCACTAAATGTATCGCGTAGCTTTTTGCAAGCTGATGGCAATGTGAAGAAAATAAACAGTCACATTAGTAAAAAGGTGGCAGATAAGCTTGCTGAACTGTTTAAAAACGACCGCAAAAGTTATGAAAACAAATGGAATGACATAGGCATATTTGTGAAATATGGCATGATTAGTGATGAGAAGTTTTATGACCGTGCCAAGGACTTTGTATTATTAACTAACACTAAAAGCGAATACTATACACTGAATGAATATAAAGAGAAAACTGAGCCAATACAAAAAGATAAGGATGGCACACTAGTATATCTCTACACAAACGATCCTGGCAAACAAGATAGCTTCATACAGAGTGCTAACAGAAAAGGTTATGATGTGCTATTGATGAATACACCAATAGACAACCACTTTGTGCACAACCTAGAATATAAACTAGAGAAAACAAGCCTAAAGCGCGTAGATGCTGACGTGATAGATAAACTGATAGCAAAAGATGAGCAAATAGCATCAGTATTGAACGAAGAGCAAACCACACAAGTGAAAGGAATATTTGAAGGTGCTATTAATAAACCTAACATGACTGTGAAGGTAGAAGCGATGGGACCAGATGAACTACCTGTAACTGTAACTATGGACGAGTTTATGCGTAGAATGAAAGAAATGGCTGCTATGAGTGGTGGCATGAACTTTTATGGCAACATGCCAGATAGCTATAACGTATGTGTAAATAGCAATCATAAGCTAGTAAGTAAAATACTATCTGCTGACACTAGTGAGCAAAAACAACTTGCCAAACAAGCATTTGACCTTGCACTACTATCTCAGGGAATGCTGACTGGCGCAGAATTGACAGAATTTGTGAATAGAAGTGTGAGTTTGATATAAAAGAGATAGAGCTATTTAAAAATTGAGGGAGCACTTAACGGTGCTCCCTCAGCATTTAATGATTAATTTTTCTTATGAATATACATGTCGGGTGGCAGCAATTTCTCCATTAATCTATCGGGGAATTTACAGTTTTCGAAACCTACTTTTCTGTATAAACCATGCGCACCAATAGTTGATAGCATTATTCGTCTTAGACCCTTCACCCAATCCAGACCAAATAAAACTTCTATCATAATCCTACTAATACCTAAACCTCTATGCTCTTCTACTACAAAAACATCGGCTAGGTATGCAAATGTTGCATAATCTGTAACTAAGCGTGCGTAGGCTACTTGTTTGCCATCAATTAAAGCTCCGATACAATATGAGTTATCGAAAGCAGTTTTTACTGTATGAAAAGGAATACCTCTACACCAATAAGCCTCCTCGGCAAGCCATGCATGAATATCTTCTACTACCATTAATTGCTTATCGGTAGTAATTGTATATCCTCTATGTAGCAAAGAGACTGGCTCCATAGCACTAATATACTACAATTAAAGTATACAATTCCAATTATGCTTGTCTGCAATTTCCCCAGAACGAATGCTTAGTAATTGATTTTTCAGTTGATACATAAACGCATCGCTATCTGTGTAACAACTATAATCTACCCCATCTATACCTATAGATGCTATAGGAGCAACAACAGCTGCTGTGCCAGCACCAAAAGCTTCCACTTTTTTACCCGCTTGTAACGCCTCTTTTATTTCGGCAACTAATACTTTTCTTTCTTCTACAATCACACCCAAATCTCTAGCAATTGTAAGTAATGTATCGCGAGTGACACCATCAAGAATAGAATCAGACAGCGAAGGAGTAATTAGTTTACCATCTATATAAAAAAGTACATTCATAGTACCAGAC
>CALRKH020000004.1:0-60853 GCA_943367855.1 Asaia bogorensis
CAAAAGTGGAATATGACAGAGTGAAAATTCTTACTGATAAAAATATCGTTTCAAAAACAGAACTCACTTTAGCTGAATCAAAACTAAAAGCAGCTTATGCCAAAAAAGAGGAAGCAATTTCAGTATTAAACAATGCTAATCACCAACTATCATACACTACTATAAAAGCTCCTTTCGACGGTGTAGTAGATAGAATTCCACTAAAAGTTGGCAGCCTAGTTAGCGAGGGTGCTTTGGTAACTACAGTCTCCGACATAAGTGAAATGTACGCATATTTCGATGTATCAGAAAATGAGTACTTACAATACGTGCGCAACAAGACAAAAGAAAACTCTAAAAAACCTACAAAAGCTGCACTTATTTTAGCAGATGGCCAAAAATACAGTTACGAAGGAGAAGTAGAAACAGTGGTAAGCGAATTTGACAAACACACTGGATCTATTTCATTTAGAGCCACTTTCCCAAATCCAGAAAGGTTATTAAAACACAAAGCTACAGGCAAAGTGAGCCTAATAACAGAACATGAAAATGCATTATTAATTCCACAAAAGGCTACGTTTGAGATACAAGACAAACATTACGTATATGTGATTGATAGAAACAATGTAGTACATGCTAAAAACTTCACATACAAAGGCAGATATGATCAGTATTATATCATTAAATCTGGATTACTTGAAGGAGAGCAGATAGTTTATGAAGGTATTCAAGACTTAAAAGATGGCTCCAAAGTAATACCTAATATAGTTGATGTATCATCGCCCAGTACTGCTGTGAGATAACACTCCTTTTTCTCCTAAAAAACATATTTTAATGGTAACTAAGTTTATCAAGCGACCGATATTGTCGTTAGTCATTTCATTGTTTATATTGTTATTAGGTCTATTGGCACTCTACCAACTGCCAGTAACTCAATTCCCAGATATTGTACCGCCTTCAGTTACTGTTACCGCTACATATACAGGCGCAAATGCTGAAGTATGCGCCAACGCAGTTGCCACACCGCTTGAAAGAGCTATAAATGGCGTACCTGGCATGACATACATGACTACTGTAACATCAAACAATGGCACTACAGTAATAGAAGTATTTTTCAAGGTGGGCACCGACCCAGATTTAGCTGCAGTAAATGTTCAAAACAGAATTACAACTACACTAGATCAATTACCGGAAGAGGTGATTAAAGCTGGCGTAACTACAGAAAAGTCTGTCAATAGTATGCTCATGTACTTAAACATACTTAGTAGCGATACAGCTTTAGACGAAAAATTCATTTACAACTTCGCTGACATCAATATACTGAAAGAACTTAAAAGAATAGAAGGTGTAGGTATTGTGGATATAATGGGAGTGCAAGACTACGCTATGCGCGTATGGTTAAAACCAGATCGCTTACACGCCTATGATATTTCTGTTGACGATATTATTGAAGCAATAAAAAAACAAAATATTGAAGCAGCCCCTGGAAAAATTGGAGAAAGCTCAGGTAAATCTCCACAATCTTTACAATTTGTAGTAAAGTATACAGGAAAATTCATTAAACCTGAACAATACGAAAACATTGTTATAAGAGCCGATAATGAAGGGGCTTTTCTTAGAATCAAAGATGTTGCTACAGTTGAATTTGGTTCTCTAGACTATACAATGACTTCCAAAACTAACGGTCGTCCTTCTGCTTCTATTATGATTAAACAGCGTCCTGGTTCGAATGCTGCTGAAATAATAGAGAATATTAAAAAAAGAATGGCAGAGATTAAAGAAGCATCTTTCCCTCCAGGTATGACGTATAACATTAGCTACGACGTTTCAAGATTTCTAGATGCATCTATTCATGAGGTCCTTAAAACACTAGTTGAAGCATTCCTTTTAGTTTTCGTCATTGTGTTTGTGTTTCTACAAGATCTTAGATCTACAATAATACCAGCTTTAGCTGTACCTGTTGCGTTAATTGGATCCCTATTCTTCATGTACATTTTCGGGTTTTCACTTAATCTCATGACGCTATTTGCACTGGTGCTTTCTATAGGCATAGTGGTAGATAATGCTATTGTAGTTGTAGAAGCTGTTCACGAAAAAATGGCGGCAAAAAACCTGCATGCCATGGAGGCCACTATAGAAACAATGAGTGAAATAAGTAGTGCAATTATTGCCATTACTCTAGTTATGGCTGCAGTATTTGTACCTGTGGCATTCATGTCGGGTCCTGTAGGCATTTTTTACAGACAATTCTCAATAACATTGGCTATAGCAATTGTTATCTCAGGCATTAATGCTCTTACTCTTACTCCAGCATTGTGTGCTATTATACTTCGAAATACACATGGGGCTACTCCTAAAAACAACATAATCAACAGATTCTTTAAAGGCTTTAATAAAAAGTATGATAGCGTATCAGAAAAGTATAAAAGTGTATTACTATCAATAACTGCTAAAAGAGGAGTTATAGTAGGGACATTATTAATTTTTGTGATTGCCACTTGGGGGGTAAATAGTATTCTTCCTACGGGTTTCATACCTGCCGAAGATCAGGGTATGATTTATGTAAATGTAACAACACCCGAAGGAGCAACACTTGAAAGAACACAAAAAGTACTTGATACTTTAGAAGCTATACTTCTTAAAGAGAACGATGTAGAAACAATATCTACTCTTGCAGGTTATAACCTGATGAATGATATAGCTGGAGCCACCTACGGCATGATGATGATAAATCTAAAACCCTGGGATAAACGTAAAGAAGTAAACAAACTAATAGCCGAATTACAACAAAAAACAGCTGTTGTAAAAGATGCTAGTGTGCAGCTTTTTGCGCCTCCCACTGTTCCCGGTTTTGGCAATGCTGGTGGTTTCGAATTGAGGTTACTAAATAAGACTGGTAGAGATAATGACCTAATTAGCACTGCCGAAGTAACAAACAAATTTGTCAATGCACTTAATAAAAGGGCCGAGATGTCTAATGTGGTTACAGGATTTAATCCAAACTTCCCACAATACATGATTTATCTAGATCAGGATATAGCTGCAAAAAAGGGAATTGATATTGAAAATGCATTAGGAACATTAAGAACACTTCTTGGTAGTTATTATGCTTCCAACTTTGTAAGGTTCGGACAAATGTATAAAGTAATGGTTCAGGCTTCTCCTGAATATAGAAGGAGACCAGAAGACTTAATGAACTTGTACGTTAAGAATAACAAAGGTGAAATGGTACCCTACTCTACTTTTATAAAATTAGAACGTGTTTATGGGCCAGAACAACTTACAAGATACAACATGTATTTATCAGCTTTAGTTAACGGTGATGCAGCATCAGGCTATAGCAGTGGAGACGTTATTAAAGCCGTAGAAGAAACAGCCGCATCTACACTCCCCAAGGGATATGCTATAGAGTGGTCTGGAATAACAAGAGAGGAAGTGTTGGCTGGCAATCAAGCCATATTCATATTTATCATATGCCTAGTCTTTGTTTACTTGCTTTTGGCAGCCCAATATGAAAGTTTTATGCTCCCGCTGTCTGTATTGTTATCACTACCTACTGGTATTGTCGGTGCATATATATTCCTCAAAATGGCAGGGCTTCAAAACAATATTTACGCACAAGTATCTTTAGTAATGCTAATTGGGCTACTTGGCAAAAATGCAATTCTAATAGTAGAATACGCTGAATTAATGCGCCAACAAGGAAAATCTGTTTTAACAGCAGCTATAGATGGAGCTGTATTAAGATTACGTCCAATTCTTATGACATCCTTAGCTTTCATTGCAGGCCTGCTTCCCCTTTGCGTTGCTAATGGTGCTGGTGCTTGGGGCAACAGATCTATAGGAACAGCAGCAGCAGGAGGAATGTTAACAGGTACTGTATTTGGAGTTATAATAATTCCGGGTTTATATTTCTTATTCGCATCGATTGACGAGAAACTAAAGCGTAAAAAGACAAACACAACAGAAAAGTTAAATCATGACTAGAAATACAATTATTATATCTGCTATTACCTTACTTTTTGTGGCTTGTAACACAACAAGTAAGCTCAATAAACAACAGCATAAAGTAAATATCCCTGATACATACACAGATCATAAAACTATTGACTCATCAAATACGGCTAAAATAAAATGGCGAGATTTCTTTGACGATGAGAACTTGAAGCAACTGTTAGATACAGCAGTAATTAATAACTATGACGTAAAAATAGCATATCAAAGAGTGCAAGCTGCTAAAGGCAGTGTTTTACTCAACAAAGGCGCTATGCTACCATATGTTAGAGCATTTGGTTCAGGCGGTGTCAATATGTTTAGTGATTACACTATGGATGGTGCAGGTAATATTGGCACTAGAATTTATGATGGCAGATTAATACCAAAAGACATACCTGATTATCTACTCACCTTCCAAACATCATGGGAGGTTGACGTTTGGGGTAGATTAAAAAATAAGAAAAGAGCTGCCGTTGCCAGAATGCTCTCTAACCAAGAAGGCAGAAACTTACTCATAACAAATGTTATAGCCGATATAGCAACTAGCTACTATCAACTACTAGCATATGACAACCAGCTAGACATAATTGAAGAAACGATAACATTACAAACAAATGCGCTAGAAATTGTAAAGGTTCAAAAGGAAGCCGCAATGGCCAACCAGCTGGCAGTTGAGCAATTTGAAGCTCAATTATTAGCGTTAAAAAGCATGAAAAACGAAACCTTGCAACAAATTATTGAATGGGAAAATCGCATTAATGTACTAGCAGGTAGATTTCCAATAGCTTTAAAAAGAGAAAAAAAAGGGCTCACACAAGGGATTCCTAGGCAAATTCGCTCTGGAGTTCCATATACTCTACTTCAGATGAGACCAGACATAAGACAAGCTGAATCTCAACTTTTAGCAACACAAGCAGATATTTTAGCAGCCAAAGCGGCATTCTACCCTTCTCTTAATATATCTGGAAGTTTTGGAGTAGAGGCGTTTCTACCCCAATTGCTGTTTACAACGCCAGGAGCTTTACTTTATAGATCAATGGGAGCGCTAGCAGCTCCGTTAATAAACAGGAGTATTATCAATGCTGAATTACAACAAGCTAACGCAGCCCAAAAGGAGGCATTACTGAATTATCAAAAGACAGTTGTAAACGGGTATACTGAAGTGCAATCGTTGATGTACAGAATAAAATATCTTGAAAGAAATCTAGAACTAAAGAAAGAACAAACCAAGGTGCTCAAAAATGCAGTGGAAACTTCAGACATACTTTTCAAAGCAGGACGAAGCACATATATTGAAGTATTGATAGCGCAACAAAATGCACTAAAAGCAAAACTAGAACTAATAGACACTAGAAAGGAGCTATACCAAACTACAGCAAATTTATATAAGGCTTTAGGTGGCGGATGGCAATAAATGGGAAAAGGGTAGCTATAAAGCTACCCTTTAAATTCTCCCCAAACTTCGCGCAAAGTATCAGCTATTTCACCCAATGTACACAAATGCTCTACAGCATTTATAACGTGCGGCATTAAATTCTCATCAGTTTGAGCCTTTTCTTTTATGGTCGCCAAACACGCAGCCGCAAGATTATTGTCTCTTTCGGCACGTAGTTTCTTTAATTTCTCTATCTGAACTTGCCTGATTGAATCATCAATTTTTAATACAGGAGGCGTATTCACCTCGGCAGATGTGAATTTATTAACACCCACAATCACCTTACTACCGTCTTCTATAGCAGTATTATAGGCATATGCAGATCTCGCAATTTCATCTTGCATAAAGTATTGCTCAATAGCTTTTACTGAGCCACCCATGGCATCTATTTTCTCAATCAACTTCCATGCATCTGCTTCAATCTCATTGGTAAGCGACTCAACATAAAATGAACCTGCTAATGGATCTACAGTATCTGTCGCTCCACTTTCAAATGCTAAAATTTGCTGAGTGCGCAATGCAATTGAAGCTGCTTCTTCTGTAGGTAATGAAAGAGCCTCATCATATCCATTTGTATGTAGCGACTGGGTTCCGCCTAATACAGCTGAAAGCCCTTGAAGCGCTACACGAACAATGTTATTTTTAGGTTGCTGTGCTGTTAAAGTACTACCACCTGTTTGTGTGTGAAAACGTAACATTTGCGCTCTTGGATCTGTAGCCCCCAAAGACTGGGTTATGTTTGCCCACATCCTACGAGCAGCTCTGAATTTCGCAACCTCTTCGAAAATATTGTTATGAGCGTTAAAGAAAAAAGACAGTCGCTGTGCAAACACATTAATATCTAAGCCTTTAGCTATAGCCGCTTGCAAATACGCCTTTCCGTTAGCCAAAGTAAATGCTAATTCCTGAACAGCATTTGCACCTGCTTCACGAATATGGTAACCAGAAATTGAAATAGTATTCCATTTGGGTACTTCTTTGCTACAATACTCAAAAATATCTGTAATGATACGCATTGATGGTGCAGGTGGATATATATATGTACCACGTGCTGCATACTCTTTCAAAATATCATTCTGTATGGTACCTGATATCTTCTTAATATCTGCTCCCTGTTTCTTGGCTAATGCAATATAGAATGCAAGCAATATAAAGCCAGTCGCATTTATGGTCATAGAAGTGGTAATGTCTGATAGTTTTATACCCTCAAACAATTCCTCCATATCTTTTAAAGAATTTATAGCGACGCCCACTTTACCTACCTCACCATCTGCCATATCATGATCAGAGTCATAACCAATCTGGGTAGGCAGATCAAATGCAACAGAAAGGCCACTTACACCCTGACTGAGCAAAAAATGATACCTTTTATTAGACTCCTGAGCAGTGCTAAAACCAGCATACTGACGCATTGTCCATAGTCTATCTCTATACATTGCGGCATGCACTCCCCTAGTAAATGGGAATTGTCCTGGCACCTCATCCATTCGTACAGGTTCGCAATACAGTTGTTTGATTTCAATACCAGAATCTGTCTTAATTGTCGTTTTGCTCATTATTCAAAAGATAAAAATGCAGCACATAGCTAAGTGCTGCACAAATATAACAATACTAGATTGGAGCTCCTATTATGGACTGAATATAAAGGGCTCAAATAAATACTTAAACAACATTAGCTCACTTGGTGACGGCTGATGCAGTAATAGATGAAGATGGAACGCTAATAATCGGCGCACCAAGCAGGTGCCTTTGCTCTATGGTTTTGATGGCAGCATGTCTAACTAGATGTTGACCAACCACAACTTTTACAGTTTCCCCAGCTTGTTGAAGTACCTCATTTTTCAGTCTAATTTCTCTCGCCATACGTCCAATTATAAAAACACATACCATTACAACCGCCAATAATGCATAGGTAGCTGAAATCAAAACTGTAAGATTGGGCCCACCAATTTGATTACGCAGCTCCGGTGCATAAAAAATTACCTTTAGCAAATTGAAAGGGTAAATACGATGAAAAAAAACAATAAATGAAAGAGAAGCAGCACTTAATATATAACAAGCAAACTCTGCTAACAAAAGTGTGCTATGGCTCAATAATCTACTGGCAACAGGACGTCTCAAAGATGTTGCTAGAGGATCTAACAACTCCATTTGCTCAGAAATCATTACCCTTTCTTCTCTAAACTCAGCAAGTAAGTCTTCTTTTAAGGTGGTTAATGACATGATATACTTTTGTTGATACAAAAATAACCTACGTACTATTAGATAAACCAATAGAATATCCACACATTGTTAGTATCAATCTTTATACCAATTTCCTCAAAACTTAGTGTATGAAATGAGAAATACTAACTAAGTTCAAAAACAGTTATCTCAGGCAGAATCCCCAATCTACCTGGATATCCTAAAAATCCAAAACCCCTATTAACATATAAATGCTGCTTACCCTCTTTATACAACCCTGCCCATTCATTATACACATATTGCACCGGACTCCATCTAAACCATTTGCTATCTACACCAAACTGCATACCATGTGTGTGGCCACTCAACATAAGGTCTATATCTTTATACTCTTCCAAAACTTGCCCACGCCAATGTGACGGATCATGAGACAATAATAATTTGAAAGGAATATTCTTTTCGTCGAGACCATCATATGCCTGTTTCATATTTCCATACTTAGGAAAATTTGCCTTAGCACTCCAATTTTCTATTCCCAACAAAGCAATTTTATCACCATCCTTCTCTAAAATCACATGCTCATTCATAAGTAATTGCCACCCTGCTTTGGCGTGAATTTGCTTCAATGCCTCTAAATTCTCATGCTTTGCTTGTCTGCTTGGCCACTGTACATAATCACCATAATCATGATTACCTAACGTACTGTATACACCCAAAGGCGCTTTGAGTTTACTAAACAATTGTAGATATTTTTCGTCTACTTCAGTTGCAACATTATTTACAAGATCACCTGTAAACAAAATTATATCGGCATTCTGATGCATGATTCTATCTATGCCATGTGCCACTGCTGCATGATTATCAAAACTACCTGTATGTACATCTGATATTTGTACGATTTTCAACCCTTTGAACGCCTTAGGCAAGTTATCAAAGCTCAACTTAATTTTACGTACTCTATATTTATATCTATTAGTAACGCCTACACCAAAACCTACCAACGATAATCCACCAGCCAAAAGTGCGGCTTGCCTCATAAAATCAGAACGTGCTATGCGCGACCCAGTATCTTCTGTAAGAGAGTTACGATATGCTACACTTGATACAAGCCATGTTATTAATCTCCTCAAATCATCTACCAGCATAAATAGCATAACCAATATCTTACCAACTATAAATCCTAAAACTAAAGCGATATAAGCATTCTTTATTAATGGTGAAACAGTAGCCCAATTTATCGACCTCATCAAAAATAGCCCACCCCAACTTAATGCAGTCACTACAAAATAAGTGACCATAATAATACTCCTAACACTTGGCGAAAATGATTTTACAGCACCTTTTACAGCTACAAATGAATAATATTCTGCAAAAACTACGACAGCAATAAAAATCAAAAATCTGATATTCATAAATTGGGTTGAGATAAAAATATTCCGCTTTCTATACTTGTATTTGGCTAAGTTTTCTTAAATATTCCGATTTGTATTGAGGAATATTTTTACAAAACGTTCTTGTTTATTAAATCACAGCTATCAATGAGTTTTAAAAAGCTTAATTAAAGGATTTCACAACAGACTGTATCTTTTACTATTTTGACCAAAGTTGACAATGTTACCATGCAGCTTTGACGCATATTTCATCATCTGCTGTTATATCGAGAATCGGTCAGCAAATTTGAAGTGTTTTCTCCAGATTGAATTTCAAAAACTACCTTCCATAAGCTATTAAAGGATAGTATTAAACTAATATTAACTAAAAATGGGGTTAACCAATCGAAATTGGATAACCCCACCGTATTTTTCAGTAGCAGTTAGTCTTCAATTACATAGACATCCTCGCCTTCATGCCTCATCCTAAAACGCTCTCTTGCATATCTTTCAAGAATTTCAGGTTTGTTCAAATTACCATTCATATCTGTAACTAAGGCACTTTTCTCAGAATTCATTCTATTGATTTCACTTTTCAGAAACGCAATATTATCCTTTATAGCATTCAGTTCACTCTTTCTTTGTTTCATTGTCATCCAATCGTTCTGATCAAAAAATGCTAACCATACAACAAAGAGTAAAGACACTATAGCGTATTTATTAACTATAAATAAAAATAGCTTACTCATACAGAATAAATTACACTGTTAATACTAAATATTAAATACCAAACTTTAATGCTTTACCTGGGTAGTAAGCACTTCCTTTTAGCTCTTGCTCTATACGCAATAGCTGATTGTATTTTGCCATTCTATCACTACGACTTGCAGAACCTGTTTTTATTTGTCCACAATTCAAAGCAACAGCAAGATCTGCAATTGTTGCGTCTTCCGTTTCTCCGCTTCTATGGCTCATTATGGTATTATACCTATTATTCTGCGCCATAGTCACTGCGTCTATCGTTTCGCTTAGAGTACCTATCTGATTCACTTTTACAAGTAACCCATTCGCAATATTTTCCTTTACACCTTTTTCTAACCTATTTACATTAGTCACAAACAAATCATCTCCAACCAGCTGCACCTTATCACCAAGGGCTTCAGTAAGTTTTTTCCAACCTTTCCAATCATCTTCTGCCATACCATCTTCTATACTTACAATCGGATATTTTTTACACCATTTTACCCAGTATTCAACTAGCTCTTCGCTACTTAATTTTTTACCATCACTTTTATGAAAATGATATTTCTTCTCTTTTTCATTCCACAACTCGCTATTAGCAGCATCCATAGCTATAGCAACCTGAGCACCTGGTTTATACCCTGCTTTTTCTATGGCCTTCAGCACTGTTTCTATTGCTTCTTCATTACTTTGAATGTTAGGAGCAAAGCCACCCTCATAACCAACGTTAGTGCTGTACCCTTTTTCTTTTAGCACATTCTTAAGCGCATGAAAAATTTCCACACCCCAACGCAACCCATCTGAGAAAGTAGAAGCACCAATAGGCACTACCATAAATTCTTGAAAATCTATTTTGTTATCAGCATGTGCTCCACCATTCAAAATATTCATCATAGGCACAGGCAATGTGCGCGCATTGGCCCCACCTACATATCTATAAAGTGGCAGCCCTGCTGTCAAAGCACCAGCTTTAGCTGCCGCCAAGCTTACAGCCAAAATTGCATTTGCGCCAAGCTTTGCTTTGTTTGGAGTACCATCTATATCAAGCATAGCTTGATCTATTGCCCTTTGGTCAGTTATACTAAGTCCATATAACTCTTCAGCAATGATATCATTTACATTGCTAACTGCCTTTAGTACACCTTTGCCTAAATACTTCTTTTTGTCTCCATCTCTTAGTTCCACAGCTTCGTGTTTTCCGGTGCTCGCACCACTTGGCACTGCGGCACGTCCCATCATGCCTTCATTGGTAAAAACATCTGCTTCCACCGTTGGATTACCTCTACTATCCAGCACCTGACGGGCTACAATTTCTGTAATGAAACTCATGTATGTGATATTTTGATTAGTTCCACAAAAGTAACAGATATTGCAACATCTTGGTTGGCATTTACCTAAACTAATAAAGTAGCTATAAGCTACTAGAAAAACAATCTAACCTAATACAGAAACTAAACGCTCTATTTTCAAACATATCATATTAATCAGCCCAACTATTTACTAATGAAAAGCAAAAAAAGCGACAAAAGACAATTCTCTGACATGCAGATAAGATACAATCAGACTATTGGTTCAACTAAACCCTTAACTTTGCATACACTAATTAAAGTAACAACAGCAATCTTGTTAAAGATCGTAAAATGAAGAAGACTCAAATTGTATTGTTAGTACTTATCATGATAGCGATAGCTGGCTTAGTAACCGTTTTTGGAGACTTTAGCTCATACGAAACATTCGCCTCAGCTAGTAAAGAGCCTAAAAAGAACTATTACATCATAGGAACATTGGACACAAACCAAGCTATGCATTATGACCCCAAAATAGACGCTAATCATTTTACTTTCTATGCCAAAGACAAATCTGGCAAAATGAATAAAGTAATTTTCAATGGAGAGAAGCCAAGAGACATAGAAAAATCTGAGCAAATAGTAATGATGGGGTACATGGATAATGAAACTTTTCATTGCTCAAGAATTCAAATGAAATGCCCATCAAAATACAAGAAAGACCAGATAGCTGTAGGCAATCAGGGATAGTAGAGATAGATGATAGCATTGGTTAAAGAAAAAAAGCAAAATGAACAACACTCAATTTGAAGGTGAACATTTATGGCCCGGGCAACTGGGTCATTTTTTTGTAATTCTCTCCTTTATTTCGGCTATCATTAGCTGTTACAGCTATTTTAAGGCTGCAAAAGAAGAAAATTTAATAGATGCTGGAGCATCCTGGATAAAGTTGGGGAGAGGAACTTTTGTGACTCACTTCGCATCAGTAATAGGTGTATTTTTCATGCTCTATTACATTATAACAAACCACCTATTTGAATACCACTATGCCTGGGAGCATTCATCGTATGCAATGCCATCAGAGTATTTACTTTCTTGTTTTTGGGAAGGGCAACAAGGTAGTTTCATGTTATGGACATTCTGGCATGCGTTACTTGGTTTAATAGTTATGGTAACTGCTAAAAAATTAGAGTCGCGCACAATGGCAATAATAGCATTTGTGCAAGTATTACTCACTACTATGATATTAGGTATCTACATTGGTGAGCATATAAAAATTGGCAGTACTCCTTTCTTGCTTTTGCGCCATGCAATGCAAAATGCCCCAATTTTCGCAACGCCAAACTACCTGGATTTTGTAAAAGACGGCAATGGATTAAACGTACTGCTTCAAAACTATTGGATGGTTATTCACCCTCCAATTCTATTCTTAGGTTTTGCGCTCACCCTTATTCCTTTCGCATATAGCATTGCTGCTTTATGGAAGGGTGATTACAAGGATTTTGTAAAACCTACATTAACTTGGTCATTACTAGGTGGAGGGATTCTAGGTTTAGGTATAATGATGGGTGGAGCTTGGGCATATGAATCTCTAAATTTTGGAGGTTTCTGGGCATGGGATCCTGTAGAAAACGCATCTTTAGTACCTTGGTTAACATTAATCGGCGGCACACATACCCTTTTAGTTTATCGCAGTACTAAGAGAGCTTTCATCATATCCATGGTGTTCTTAACACTAACACACCTGCTTATATGGTATTCTACATTCCTCACTCGTACAGGAATTCTTGGAAAAACTTCAGTTCATGCATTTACAGGAGATGGAGCAGCCTTGACATATCATCTTCTTATAGTAATTGGACTGCTTCTAATTATTACCATAATTTCCTTATCCGCCAAGTGGAAAAATCTACCGAGAATAAAAACAGAAGAAGGCACATTAACAAGAGAATTTTGGATGTACATAGGCTCAATAATTCTCTTTTTAGCTGCTGTGCAAATATCTATCACTACATCAATACCAGTTTGGGCTCCATTAGCAAAATGGATAAGTGGTAAAGAAATAGCACCACCTACAGATCCTATTGCTCATTACAATAGTATACAAGTATGGGTAGCAGTAATTGTTGGACTATTTACTGCTACAATTCAATACATGAAATACAAATCAAGTGATGGACGCACATTAGCAAAACGACTAGGTGCCACTGCACTTGTTTCTATTATACTATCTGCATTAATAGCCTGGGGTCAAAAAATCAATACCCCTCAACATACTTTAATGCTTTTTGCTGCCGTGTATGGCATAGTAGCTAATGTGTATTATGGTATTGCAATACAAAAGACTAAGTTTCGAAAACTGGGACCCACTACTGCTCATCTAGGTTTTGCACTTATGTTATTAGGTATTTTATTGTCTTCATACAATAAACATGCAATTTCACTTAATACTACTGGCTTAGCATTCAATTTTGAAAAAGCAACTCAAGCCGAGACAATAAAAGAGAACATGGAAAATGTTATCATGTTCAGAGGAGTACCGGTTGCTATGGGTCCATATTTCGCAACTTATTTAGGCGATAGTGATGTTACTCAAAAAGACAAACGCATTTATTATAAAGTGCTTTTTGAGAAAAAAGACACTACTACTAAAACCGTTACAGAGCGATTTATGCTTTATCCTGATGCCTTTATTAATCCTAAAGGCCAACAAGGATTAAGCGCCAATCCATCTACTAGGCACTATTGGGATAGAGACATTTTCACATACATCAACGGCGCTACCGATAAAACTAAAACTGACACAAGCCAATACTATACTCAAAAGGTAGAAAAAGAAGGAGATTCCATTTTCTTATCTAACGGCTATATCATTTTCAACGGTCTTACTAATAAAATAAATGACAAAAGATATAATCCTAAGGATGGAGATTTGGCTGTAAGAGCAAAACTAGACATCTATGACATGAATGGAAAAATAGGCGCATTGAATCCGCTCTATATTTTACGCGACAAACAGTACATTATACAAATTGATGACACATTGGAGTCTTTAGGATTGTATACAAGATTTGGAGCTTTACATGTGCATGCAAAGGACTCTGCTACTGTAGATATTGACATAAGGCAAACCAACCCAATGGATGACTATATTGTGCTTAAGGCGTTAGTATTCCCCTACATTAATGTGTTGTGGATTGGAATTATTGTAATGGTTTTTGGCTTCTTAATTAGTGTAGGTGATTATATATTAAGCTCACCCAAAAAACAACCAGTAGCTAAACAGTAACGATATTAAGTAACTGGTTGCCGAAGAAAAAAATACAAACTAAATTCGCATTTAAAATTAGTTATTATGCCATCTTTTGATATTGCTAGTAAGGTTGATTTGCAAACTCTTGATAATGCAGTAAACATAGCAAAAAAAGAAATAGACAACAGATTTGATTTTAAGGGCACTCACATTTCTGTGGAGCTTAATAAGAAAGATATGACTATAGCTGTGGAAACAGAAAGTGATCAGAAACTTAAGCAAGTAGAAGATGTCCTACTTACGAAAGCAATGCGCCAAGGTCTGGAGGCAAATTCTTTTGATATGAGTAAAGAACATTCAGCTTCTGGGAAATACATAAGAAAAACAATCTCAATAAAGAACGGCATTGACAAAGACAATGCTAAAAAAATAGTAAAACTCATTAAGGATAAAGGCATGAAAGTGCAACCAGCCATAATGGATGATATAATACGTGTGACTGGAAAAAAAATAGACGACCTTCAAGAGGTAATTCAAATGCTCCGTTCAGCTTCACTTGATCTACCTCTCCAATTTATAAACATGAAAAGTTAGTGCCAAATCAATACCTATACTTTTCTTTCCAGCAATTTTTAAGATATTCCCTAATACGGTGCTCAGTGGCATTTTTACCTGGATCATAAAGTTTTGCACCTGCAATATTTTCAGGCAAAAATTCTTGTTCTACAAAATTACCTTCATAGTTATGGGCATATTTGTAATCACTACCATACCCCATATTCTTCATCATACCAGTCGGAGCATTGCGGAGATGCATTGGCACAGGCAAGTCCCCAGTTTTTCTTACTAAAGATTCTGCATTGTTTATGGCCATATATGCTGCATTACTTTTGGGAGAAGATGCCAAATAGGTTGTTGTTTGAGATAGCACAATTCTACATTCAGGATATCCAATCATTTCAACTGCTTGAAAACAGTTGGTAGCCAACAGCAAAGCATTAGGATTTGCATTACCAATATCTTCACTGGCCAAAATCAATAACCTTCGAGCTATGAATTTGGGATCCTCACCTCCATTTATCATTCTAGCTAACCAATAAACTGCAGCATTGGGGTCACTTCCTCTGATTGATTTTATAAATGCTGATACAATATCATAGTGCTGTTCGCCACTTTTATCATATAATGCCATTTTTCGCTGCACTATATCCATCACATGCTTATCAGTAACATTATACTCTTGCTCAGGCATCGAGTTGGCTATCAATTCTATTAAATTGAGTAGTTTCCTTGCATCGCCACCACTCATCTGTATCAATGCTTGCCATTCTTTTATTATTAATTGCTTATTTCTAAGCCATTCATCTTTTTCAATTGCTTGATATACCAACGCTTTCAAATGCTCATCAGTGAGCGATTGTAAAACATATACCTGACACCTACTAAGCAAAGCGCCAATTACCTCAAAAGATGGATTCTCTGTTGTAGCGCCTATTAGAGTAATTATTCCTCTTTCTACAGCTCCTAATAAGCTATCTTGCTGTGCTTTGTTGAATCTATGAATCTCATCAATAAATAATAACGCATGCCCTTCCTCTCTCGCTCGTTCAATTACTGCTCTAACCTCTTTCACTCCACTATCTATGGCGCTTAAAGTGAAAAACTTAACACTTATCGACTTTGCTATGATTTGGGCAAGCGTTGTTTTGCCTACTCCAGGAGGCCCCCATAAAATAATAGATCTTATAGTTCCATTACTTACCATTTGCTCCAGTACTTTTCCGGGTGCCACTAAATGTTCCTGGCCAATGTAATCTTTCAATACTCGTGGTCTAACTCTTTCAGCTAAGGGTATGTGTTTATCTGTCATTATTGTGATTGTTTTAAACTTATTATGCTTAAATTAGCACTATGGTCAAAAAAATGATCCTCCTTCTATCGTGTGGCTTATGTTTACCAGTATTGACTTTTTCTCAAACCAATACTAAAAAAAAACAAACAGAATTATCCACCACAAATATCGACTATAAACAAATAGGGTCTCCTATGCCCGAACTACTATTCTGGTCATACATTGACACTTCAACCACAAAAAGCAATATACCAAGTGACAAAAAAAAGAAAAAAAGAAGTAGCGTAAATGTATCTGCTCTAGCAAAAGAAATGTATGAGCTTATAAACGCTGAAGATCTTGGTAAGGAGGGAAATTTATTAGTGATGATGTTCAACCCCACTTGCTCACATTGCGAAGAAATGGCATCATTATTAGAAAATAATTTTGAGTGGTTTAAAAATTCTAGACTCGTAATGCTTGCAACGCCTGTTATGAAACCGTATGTACCAGATTTTGCAGATAGGCACCACGTTCTAAAATACCCAGTAATGAAAATAGGATGTGACAGCAGCGATTTTGTACAGAAAACATTCTTGTATCAAACACTACCTCAAATAAACATTTACAACAAAGAACGTAAACTAATTAAAATATACAGCGGCGATGTTCCAGCTGATTCATTAAAAAAGTATCTAGATTAATTCACTGTAATTTAAGTTATAAGAGCATCTGTATTTGAGTGGAGATGCTCTTATAACTCAGATCTGTGCTATTTATGCTATAGTTGTCTTAACGTAATTTTTAATCTTACGTACATAGTCGAAATATCCAGTTTGCATTCTAAACCAAAACACTGAGAATATTAGCAAACATAGACCAAAGATAATAGTAGTAACTAGCATCTCCTTAGTGGTAAAAAATAAGATAACAGAAGCCAGAAATAAGAAAGTACAGAATATTACTATCAATTGTGGGCCACCAGCGTCCAAGCTTCTTATTGATGATTTCATGACCACCTTCGTCCGCCCTCCTTCTTCTCTAAAATCCAATTCTGTAATTGGCAGCGTTTTAATATCGGTCTCCTGTTCTGCATGTGGAATAATGTTTAGACCGTATTCATCTTCAATCACTTCAAAGTCAAGATTGTGGATTTTTACATGCTTGCCAAGCAACCTGTTCTTAAACTCATCTTTGGTAATTGGCAATTGAAATTCGTGTGTTCTTGTGAATAACATAAGCGCAATTTTTTAACGGTTAGAATTGATTGATTTCAGAAAATTATGACAATTTCCATAACATTCCAATTTCTATTGATAGTTAATATTACCTGCTAATGGATTTTTTGTGTTTTTACATTAACAATACGATTGCATATCATCAGTTAAATTTTAAACAAACATACTTACAACGATTATTTTGCTACATTTACCATTGATTATCAATGAATTTTACAGCAATATAAATTTACTAAGTTTACTTCGTCAAATTTTAACAAAATACTATCATTAACTTAACGTTAACTTAATTAATGAAAAATACAATCTGAATGAACACAATTTACACGTAATAGAACATTATAATAGTCACATTATGTGACAATAACGAAAAAGAAAAAGATTGTAGTATAGGCAGTTTAGAGTTTAACATTTACAACTGTAGTAAAAAGAAAAAATTAGCACTTTACAGTGAATACCTTGAATAAAAACAGTAAATCACAAATTAATATCTGAACAATGAAAAAAAGAATTCTACTATTAACACTAGCTGCCGGAATGCTGTACGTAACATTACAATCATCATCAGGCGGTGTAGCCGCCAGCGGCCAGAACCGAACAGGAGCTAAATCATCAACAGCCTCTTGTGGAGGTTCAGGGTGTCATGGTACAGGCACATCTACAACCCTGACTACTAATATCAGAATTGACTCTGCAGGCGGAGTGGAAGTAGCAAACTATATACCTGGAATGACTTATACAGTAACAGTTTCGGCTGCACATCCAGCAACAAATTATGGCTTTCAATTTGCAGCAGTATCAGGCTCAGGCGCTAGCCAAATTCAAGCAGGTAGCTTTTCTTCATTACCAGCTCAGGTGATAAGCAGAACATTATCTTCACTAAATATTATAGAGCAGTCGAGCGTTATCAGCTCATCCTTTTCAAAAAGTTTCACTTGGACTGCTCCTGCAACAAATGTTGGCGACATTACCATGTATCTTACAGTGAATGCAGTAGATGGTACAGGAGGTGCTAATGCTAATGATACGTCTAAAAACATGTCCATCACTTTGGCCCATAGAGCTGCTACTTCTTCTATAGAAAAAGTAGAAAAGTCAATAATTAGCGTATTCCCCAACCCGACCAATGGAATACTCAACATCCAATTACCAGATGCTTATACAAACTATGATGTTACCGTCATGGATATGATGGGCAAAGTTACTTACGCAATAAAGCATATTGCGAACTCTAGCGAAAATGTAACAATAAACACCGAAAAATGGGCAACTGGCATGTATACTATCAATGTGAATAATCACATTGGCTCAACATCGATAACGTTTATCAAAAACTAAATCAAAATAAATAGCGGGAGGCGTTCTGCTCCCGCTATTTAATAAATTTTGTGAATTACTCCATCCTATTGCAATACTACTTGAACAGTTTTGCGAGTTTCTTGTTTTAGAAAGACTTTCCTATCCTTTGTCAATTCGAACAAAACCTCAGGAGTAAAATGTCTAACAGTGAGAATACTAACATTTTCATTTAATGAAACTTTATAGTCCTTTCCCAGCTCTTCAATAAGTGTTTTCACTTTATCAGCCCTGTTATCAATACATGCAACAAAGCTTATGGCTGCATTCTGAATTAAATTTATTTTCACCTTTAACTTGTGAAATACGCTGTATATCTTACTTAAATTATCTTCAGTTATAAAAGAAAAATCTCTTGTAGTTACTTGTACCAATACTTGCTTATTCTTTAGTACAATAAGTGGCGGGTAATTTGTCTCATTCACATCTGCTTTTATTACTGACCCTGCCAACTCCTTATTTAAAAAACATTTCACATATAGAGGTATATTATGATTGTGTAATGGTTTTATGGTTTTGGGATGTATAATTTGTGCACCGTAAAATGCCATTTCAATCACTTCCGTGTAAGAGATAGCTTCAATTTTAACTGTATTATCAAATAGTTTTGGATCAGCATTTCTAAAACCATCTACGTCTTTCCAAATTGTAACAGATTCTAGCTTAAGCATGGCCGCTAGTACTGCTGCCGTATAGTCCGACCCTTCCCTTCCTAGCGTAACAGACTTGCCTGATTCTGTAGAACCTATAAATCCTTGAGTAACTACAATATTCCCTTGTTTAAGCTTTCTGCCTATTGTCGCTTCAGCTTCCAATTTTGTATGGTTCCAATTTATTACAGCATCCCTAAATGTATCATCTGTTCTTATTACTGTTCTTACATCTATCCAAACTGTTTTAGAACCATGCTGAACTAGAAAATGATGCAAAAGCATAGAAGACAAAAGCTCCCCAATACATACTATCTGATCATAACTTTCATCATATCGCTCAGCACTGGCTTGTGATACATTATTATCTAATTCAAGGAAATACTGAGAAACATTTGATTGGAAACGCTCAAAAAAATCATTGTCTAATAATTGCTTAGCATATTCAAGATGTTTTTTCTTTATTTCACTAGTTAGCGTTGTTGCAACTTGTTGATCACCTGCACATGCTGCGTTTAAAATATCTTCTAACGCATTTGTAGTTTTACCTAATGCAGAAATAACAATCAGAAGCGGCTCTTGCTCTGAATTTATAATTGGCAACAATGCGGCCATTCTCGAAGCATCGGCTATAGATGCCCCGCCAAACTTATATACTCTCATTAAAACGCAAAATAAACAAAAGAGTTACACATTTAGCAAACAGACAAAAATGCTCTGTTATAATGCTAAATCATGAATTATGTCATGAGTAATACTTAACCTCTCGAACCAAAAAGCATACTACCAATTCTAATCATATTACTACCCTGAGCAAGAGCAATCTGATAGTCACTACTCATACCAAAACTGCGAATAGAAAAAAAATGCTTGTTAAAGAAAGTAGTTTCAGAAAGATGAATAAAGCAATTATTGAGTCTTTTAAATTCGCGCTCTATTTGTTCTCTATTATCTGTAAATGAAGCCATTCCCATCAGACCGCAAATACGCACATGTGTATATTTATTGGGAGTAGCTGCAAACTCATCTAGCAACTTATAAATTTCTGTTTCATCCATACCAAACTTAGTATCTTCATCAGCTATATGCAATTGAAGTAAAACATCGATTACTCTATTGCACTTACTACCCTGTTTACTTATTTCTTCAAGCAACTTAATACTATCAACAGCATGTATTAAATGTACAAAAGGTGCTATAAACTTAACTTTATTAGACTGTAGATGACCGATAAAGTGCCACTTTACATCTGCAGGTAGTTGTGCCTGTTTATCAACTAACTCTTGTACATAGTTCTCACCAAAATTTCGCTGGCCCAACTCATATAAATCCTCAATGTCAGATATTGGTTTAGTCTTAGATACTGCAACTACCGTAGCAGTGTCCCCTATTTTAGAAACCAACTCTTCCCAAACCTTTCTGTCAACCATATTTCAATAATACATCATTTTAGTTGGCATACTCACTCATAAACTTGATACGCATCATTTTAAGATGTTCTAAGCTGACATCTCTATCTTTGAACTCTTCATATGCACTTTCCATATCATCATCCTCACTACTTCTGAAGTATTCAAAAATATCTTCTTGCTCATACTCATCCAATTCCTGCTCGAGACAATAATCTAAATTCAACCTTGTACCACTTGCTACAATAGTTTCCATTTCTACGAGCAACTCTTGTAATGACAATCCCTTATTCTTGGCAATTGTTTCAAGCGGTATTTTCTTGTCTATATTTTGTATTATAAAAACCTTCATGCCGCTTTTATTCACAACACTCTTCATCACAAAGTCATCAGGCCTTACAATATCATTTTCTTCTACATACTTAGCTATTAGTTCAACGAACTTTTTACCAAATTTAAGTGCCTTACCCTTTGACACTCCTTGCATTTTTTCTAATTCTGGCAAATTAGTAGGATAGTTGGTGGCCATATCCTCAAGTGAATTTTCTAAGAAAATCACAAAAGGAGGCAAGCCCTTTTCTTTGGCAACCTGCTTTCTTAGGTCTTTTAATAGCTCGAATAATACTGGATCTGTAGTTGCAGGGCCGCCACTTCCTCCGCCAATTACTTCTTCATCATCACATGTAGCATCTTCGTAGTTATGGTTAAGAGCTACCATGATGGAATAAGGTTTTTTATGGAATTTATGGCCATGCTCAGTTACTTTGAGCAATCCATATTCTTCAATATCTTTCCTTATCATTCCCTCTAGCATCATTTGTCTTATCAGCGAGTTCCAGAAGTTGGCATCCATTCCCATCACTAAGCCAGCACCAAACGACTTTAGTTTATCGTGACGGAATGTTTTTATCTGAGGGTTAGCCTTACCTAGAATTACATTAACTACATACTCTATACCGAATCGTTCGTCAAGTTGAGTAATAGCATCTAAAGTGATTTTAATACTGTCCTTAACTTCTAATTTCTCTTTTGGATTCTTGCAGTTATCGCAATTGCCACAATTCTCTTTTTTGTATTCTTCACCAAAATAATGTAGCAATAACTTTCTTCTGCAAACTCCACTTTCCACGTATGCAAGCGTTTCGGCTATCAATTGTGCACCCATTTCTCGCTCACTCAGTGGCTTGTCTCTCATAAGATGTTCAAGCTTTTGCACATCTTTATGAGAATAATATAACAAACACTTACCTTCCATTCCATCTCTTCCAGCCCTACCCGTTTCCTGATAATAATTCTCTAATGACTTTGGTATATTGTAATGTATTACAAATCGCACATCTGGTTTATCTATACCCATTCCAAATGCTATTGTAGCCACTATTACATCTACTTTCTCCATCAAGAATTGATCTTGACGTTGTGAACGAATTGCAGCCTCAAGCCCCGCATGATAAGCTACAGCGCTAATTCCATTCGCCTGAAGGGTTTGTGCTAACTCCTCAGTAGTCTTACGATTTAGTGTATAAATGATACCACTTTTACCCTTCATTGTATTGATAAATTTCACAATACTTTTTAGGGTTTGCTCTTTTGTTATTTTAGGTACTATCTCATAATAAAGATTCGCCCTATTGAAAGAATCTACAAAAACATTGGGCGTTCTCAAATTCAGATTCTTAACTATATCATCTTGAACCTTGGGGGTAGCCGTAGCTGTAAGTGCTATTATTGGTAGCTCAGGATTGATCATGTCGATCATATCCCTCAATTTCCGATACTCCGGTCTGAAGTCATGTCCCCATTCAGAAATACAGTGTGCTTCATCTACAGCTACAAATGATATCTCAAGGTCTGAGAAAAAAGATATGTTCTCTTGTTTAGTTAATGTCTCTGGAGCAACATAAAGCATCTTAGTTCTACCCTCAGTCAGATCAGCTTTAACTTTTTTCTGCTGAGCCTTACTAAGCGTTGAGTTGAGAAAGTGCGCAATATTGTCTTGTGAACTATAGCCTCTTATCAAATCTACTTGATTCTTCATAAGTGCAATTAGAGGCGAAACAACTATAGCTACACCACTACTTACTAACGCTGGCAGCTGGTAACACATAGATTTTCCACCGCCTGTAGGCATTATTACAAATGTATCTTTGCCAGAGAGAATACTTTTGATAATCTTCTCTTGTTCTCCTTTGAATGTATCAAATCCAAAATATTTTTGAAGCTCTTTCTTGAGGTTCATTTTAGGGCTACTACTTACCGCTTCCATAGAAGTATATTAACTAAAAGTTACAAAAATTGCCCGCTGTCCGATATGGGAATTTATAGGAAATTTTTGAAGGACTGCGAATTTACGACTGTTAAGGTAATATACTTCAGTCGGAATTGCAAGTATTTTGTTATAAGATGAGTAGTAAATCAACCCAAAATAGACTAAAGAATATCATTTGAACATAGTTATTGTTTTACAAGTCTAATTGTATAACTTTTATCACCCTGCGACAATGAAATAAAGTATATGCCCAGAGGATAATTTGTAAGATCAACAGGAAAAAAATTGGCACCAGAAACAACATTCACACTTGAAGTAAAAAGCCTTTTCCCTGTGACATCAGCAATACTTAATATTGTTTGGGATGTTGTTAAGCTAGATTGATAAACCAACATAGATATACCATTAGTTGGGTTTGGATATATAATGCAATCCAAAGGATCCTTTGTAATCGTATTATTTACTACAACCTGCTGTGCCATATATCTTAGTGCTTTGTATGCATTTGCTTTCCCATGCCCCCAAGTATTATTACCTTGTATTGGCAAAGTGCCAGTATTTGCATCTACAATCGCAGTGTTCCTCAATATTGCAATTACAGAATCTGGGGTTAAAGTTGAGTTCATTTGCAACATAAGTGCAATGATACCTGAAACGGCTGGAGATGACATTGAGGTTCCTGCCGCCATTGCATAAGGATAAACTCTGCCACCTTCTATAACATTAGCAATAACTACATCGAAATTATCACCACCTGGAGTATAAGTAGGATCATACGAACTAATTGCAGAGGCTAATGCAAAACCTGGCCCAGTAATATCTGGCTTTATTCTACCATCTGCTACTGGACCTCTACTAGAAAATGGAGCAATTCTACCAACTACTGCACCAGGGTAACCTAAACCTGCGCCACTTACATTTGTAAAGCTAGATTTACTAGTATATGCACCAACAGAAATAGCAGAAAAACTACTACTAATATCAGATACTGTCATTCTAGTATCACCTGCAGTAGCCCATGCTTGTCCCATACTTCTGAATGCACCATAATAACCAACTGGTGGAGCTATATAACCTTGCCAAATATTAACACGACCGGATGTTGCTATAACACTTAGATTTACCTCATCTATTGAGAGGTTATGAATGGAAACAAATACATGTGGCTTACCGTTGTATTCAGGAGCAGCCATATTAATTGAGATAAATAATGGCTTTCCATCTGACCCCATAATTGTATCGTATATCGTCGAATCTGCAATGCAATAGCTAATTGTAGAATCTGATACAATTGAACCATTATAAAGTTTCAAATCAATACAAAAGTTAGTTAGCGTATCACCCCATATATCTATCCAATTCTTTTTGTTTGCAGAGTCTAAATAGGGTGAAAAAGCAACAAATGTGCTCAACTTATTATTTGAAGCAGAAAAAAGTTTTTCGATATGTATTGAATCGTTTCCTGAATTACCTGCGGAACAAGCAAAGACTTTACCAGCGCCAGTTATTGCATCGCAAGCTTGACTAAATAACGACAATCCATCGTGTGGACCTATACTACTACCCCAACTCAAATTGACTACACAAGGCTTGAAAACAGAAGCAGCATAATTGAATAAATAACTAGCGCCATCTATTATGTCGGTAGCTCCGGCCACAGCCCATTGACCTGGTTGAGGCATGATACATACAAAAGCTAAATCACTTTCGTACGCTATTCCACGATATCTACTATTACTTACACTACCCCAGCCCGAACCAGCAGCTATGCCACCAACATGTGTACCATGAGTTGTTATAGATGTGTCATAAGCCGCAGCCCTGATTGAATAGGGATCTTTCAATTCATGACCATACGCAAAACCCGCAGGCGGTAAACCGTTTCTTTTTTGAGTCCAAACTCTTTTAACCCTATAGGTACTATGAGCTGTATCGAAAAAAGCAGGATGAGTAAAATCGAAACCTGCATCGATAATTCCTGTCAATACCCCTTTACCAGTCATTGGAATTGGCAAATTATACCCCAAGTGAGCAGAATCTACCTTAGTAAGCTTGCGAGCTTGATCCAGGTATGAGGTTAATGGAATATCTACATCTATGTAGTCAATGCCTTTTACTTTTGCAAGCAGTAGTATTTTATCTACTGGTGCTTGTATTGTCCAAATCTTCCCAGCTTTTGTCCCAGTAAAAACACCAATTGAAGTAAGTTTATTCTCGTCAATAAGATCGTTAACTTTTATAAATACACTAACGCATAATTGGCTATTAACCTCCTTAAAAACAAAACCATCAATTGGCTTTTTCGAAATATTTCGATTCCATTCAGATATAAACCTTCTAGTCTGAGCAGACAAACGTGCGACGATTTCTTCTTTTGAAAATCCAGAAAAAGAGAGAAAAGAAAGTATAAATGCAGACAATAATAGCTTCTTCATTTCCGAAAGTTACAAAAAGCCCTAGGAAATGGCAATAAAAATCTTGCATGTATTCCATTCGGCAGAATGTAATTAGATTACTTCAGCCTCTAAGTCATAATCAAACGCTTTAGTAATTTTCACCTGAACAAATTCACCGATTGGTAAAGTTTTTTTAGATTGTATTACAACTTCATTATCAACCTCTACACTATCAAATTCTGTTCTTGCCAAATATCTACCAGCCTCTTTTTTGTCTATAATTACTTTGAACTCTTTGCCAATTTTCTCTTGATTCACTTCATAAGAAATTTCTTGCTGCACTTCCATTATCTCCTGTGCTCTAGACTCTTTTTCTTCGGCCGATAGAGTATCGGCTAACTCATATGCAGAGGTATTTTCCTCGTGAGAATATGTAAAAATACCAACTCTATCCAAACGAGTTTCTTGCAAAAAAAGCTTTAAATCTTCAACATCATCCCTAGTTTCACCCGGGAAACCAGCAATTAACGTTGTACGTATACATATGCCTGGCACTCTGTCTCTAATACCAGCAATTAAATCAGTAATTTCTGAGCGAGTAATTTGACGTTTCATTGCTTTCAACATATTGTCTGATATGTGCTGCAATGGCATATCCAAATAATTACAAATATTATCTCTCTCACGCATAACATCCAATATGTCCATTGGAAATTTAGAAGGGTACGCATAATGTAACCTTATCCAATGAAGACCTGGTACATCAGACAAATACTTTAGCAAATCACTTAATGCCCGCTTTTTATAAATATCCAATCCATAATAAGTCAACTCTTGCGCTATAAGCATTATCTCCTTTACACCAATACTTACCAGATGCTTTGCTTCTGCCACTATCTCCTCTATAGTTTTGGAAACATGTCCACCACGCATCAATGGAATAGCACAAAATGAGCAGGTTCTGTTGCAGCCTTCCGAAATTTTGAGGTATGCATAATGTTTAGGTGTAGCCAGCAATCTTTCACCAATTAGTTCTGACTTATAATCAGCATTAAATTGTTTAAGTATCAGAGGTAATTCCATTGTACCAAACCAGGCATCTACTTCTGGAATTTCCGATAACAAGCTTTCTCTATATCGTTCACTCAAACAGCCTGTAACATAAACCTTATCTAATTTACCTCTACGCTTTAATTCTACCTGATCTAGAATAGTATTAACACTCTCCTCTTTGGCCTTATCTATAAACCCACAAGTATTTACTACAACAATGTTGTGGTCTAATTTTTTGTTTTCATGTGCTACATCTATACCATTGGCAAATAGCTGACCACCTAACGCCTCGCTATCAACCATATTTTTAGAGCAACCAAGAGTAATAATATTAACCTTATCTTTTTTGAGTGTTCTGGTTTTCAATTACAGTATGTTTACGATAAACAATATCCTATTTCTTGCGAACAAATATTCTAATTGGCACGCCACTAAAGTTAAAGTGACTTCTCAACTTGTTCTCTAAAAAATTCTTGTAAGACTCTTTTATTGAATCAGGGTGATTTGAGTAAAATGCAAAAGATGGAACTGCTGTAGGAACTTGTTGAACAAACTTAATTTTCACATTATAACCTCTAGCCATTGGTGGAGGGAAATGTTCAATCTCCTTTAACATAATTTCGTTGAGCACAGAAGTCTGCACTCTTCTAGTACGATTCTCGGATACTTCAAGCGCTTTCTCCATTGCTTGGAAAATCCTTGTTTTATCCTTGGCCGATACAAATATGACAGGCACATCTGTGAAGGGCGCCAATTTTTCTTTGATTTGACGCTCAAAGTCACGTGCAGTATTTGTCTCTTTTTCTACTAAGTCCCATTTATTCACTAATAACAATATACCTTTCCCTTTCCTTGTAGCTAAACTAAATATACTCACATCTTGAGCAGTAAGTCCATTCTGAGCATCAATTAGCAACATACAAACATCGGATTCATCCATTGCTTTTATAGCTCTGATTACAGAATAAAACTCCAAATCTTCATGTACGTTCTTTTTCTTTCTTATACCAGCAGTATCTATCAATATGAACTCTTTACCGAAGAGCTTGTAGTGTGTATGTATGGTATCCCTTGTAGTACCTGCAATATCAGATACTATTGTTCGCTCTTGATTCACAAGAGCGTTCAATAAAGTTGATTTACCTGCATTGGGTTGTCCTATAATAGCAAACTTAGCTAGTGGATTACCCTCTTTATCAGTAGGCACTTCTGTAGCTTCTTCTACTATGTACGAAACAACTTCGTCTAACAGCTCTCCAGATCCACTACCTGAAATGGATGACATGAAAAAAGTCTTCTCAAACCCTAATGAATAAAACTCTGTGGCATATAATGCTCGTTCTGCATTATCTACTTTATTAACAACTAGAAGCACTGGTTTAGTTGACCTACGGAGTACATCGGCCATATCTTCATCCTGACTTGTAATACCAGTAGTAGTATCGCAAACAAACATAATCAAATCAGCCTCGTCTACCGCAATATGTACTTGTTTACGGATTTCACGTTCGAAAACATCTTCGGAACCTGAAACAAAACCTCCAGTATCAACTACGTTAAAAACCTTACCATTCCAGTCGGCTATGCCATACTGCCTATCTCGGGTCACCCCACTCTGGTCGTCAACTATTGCCTTGCGTTGCTCTAGCAACCTATTGAACAATGTAGACTTACCAACGTTGGGTCTCCCAACAATTGCTACCGTAAAACCTGCCATCTATAATCTGGTTTGAAATTTGAGGGTGCAAAGGTACTTTGAAATATCTGAACTATTGTTAATTTCCAAAAGGGACCGGCACAAAACATTCTTTTGTAAAAAAATTGCCACTACTTTCGGAAAGATAATATACTATTAATATATCGCTATCTTTGTTCATAGACTTCACAATTTAGACCAATTAATGAGAAAACTCTTCATTACACTTTTTGCATCTTGTGCAATAGGCAGTGCGGCTACAGCTGCGCCCGGCGATACAACATGGGTTCAGGCTAATATAAACCAGCTCGACTACTATGGCAACTTTGACACAACAATCAATTTCCCTAGCGGTACAACAACATACAGAAATGTGTATATGATTTTTACTCTAGGCAAATATGTATGCCCTGGCAGCCCCACCTATTGTGGAGATTGGGACTATACGGTGCAGAATTACCTGATGACACCAAGTGGCGACACTTTGGAACTGAGCAGACTGATAACCCCTTATGCAAATTCTGGAGCACCACGAACACCAAACACTTGGAAACAAAGATATGTATTTGATGTAACTGACTATGTAGCACTGCTGCAAGGATCGGCAACTACACGAATTCACTATTCAGGATATTCTGGGGGTTTTACCGCAGATGTAAAGTTCGCATTTGTGGAAGGGACACCTGACAGAGATGTAAAAGGGTATGAGCGTCTCTGGAATGGTAGCTATAGCTATGGTGGGGCTACAGATATCAACACTTACTTTCCTACTGTGAATACTACAGCGCCTACTGGAACTGCTAGTGCAGAATTGAAATTTAATGTTACTGGTCATGGTAGTGACAATAATGGCTGTTGTGAATTTTACTCTCGAAACTATAGTGTAAAACTGAACACAACTACAGTAGCTACAAAAGCAATATGGAGAGACAACTGTGGTGTTAATGACTTGTGGCCACAGTCTGGTACTTGGTTATATGACCGAGCTAACTGGTGCCCCGGAGCATTAGTAAACCCCAACTTTCATGCACTACCGGGTATAAGTGCGGGGTCTACATTTGATGTAGGTCTGAACTTCGAATCTTATACTAGCCCAGGTGGCAGCTTGGGTAGCTATACTACTGAAACTCATCTATTTTTCTATGGTCCACTCAATAAAACGATTGATGCTGGCATAGAAGATATTGTATCGCCTAACAACAATGAAAACCACTTCAGAGCTAATCCAATCTGTAACACACCTATCATTACGGTAAAGAACCACGGCTCTACTGCAATAACTTCACTCACCATAGAGTATGGGGTACAAGACTCTGTGATGCAAACTTTTACCTGGAGCGGAACACTCAATTCTTTAGCAACGGCCGATATAGCTCTATCAGAATTGATATCTCTACATTTTTTAGCTGGCACAACTGGCACATCAAAATTTGTAGCTAGAATAACTGCTGTAAACGGAGCTGCTTCTGATGATGACGCTACCAATAATACAATGACCAGTACTTTTGCACCATCACCAAAATGGGATAGCCAATTCCGGATACTGTTTAAACCAAACAACCAAGTAGCAGGAGGCGTAAGCGAAACTGACTGGAAAATTTATGATAAGAACAATGTGATAGTAGCTCAAAGAGTAGGTGCTGCTATAAACACACAATATATTGATACTATTACCCTGCCCTCTGGCTGCTACAAACTGGAGATAACAGATGGTGGCTGCGACGGGCTACACTGGTGGGTGTATGATGCTAACCCTGGACTAGGTATCAATGCGGGTAGTTTCTTTGTGAAGAAGTATGGCTCTAATGCTAATATCCTCATGAATGGTTTTACTTATGGTGGTACATATGGTCAGGATTTTGGGTGCAAGTTTACTCAGTATTTCTTTACAGGTACACCAGTAGCTGAGGTAATAGAGGTAAACAGCACTGCTGCAACATTGGAAACATATCCGAACCCAGCTAATGGTGTAATAAACATAGACATAAGTGGATTGAGCCAAATAAACGGAACGCTAACACTAATAGATGCATTGGGTAGAGTGGTAAAAACACAATCTTTAAACAACTCAACTGCTAGCTTCACAACTAATGAATTGGCTAACGGTGTATATACTGTTACCTATATAGGAGCTGAAGGCTATAAGCTGCAACAAAGAGTAGTAGTAGCCAAGTAACTAATCAAAGAACTAAGTGCAATAGGGCTTTTAGGATGACGGGAAGCCCTATTGCTTTTATATTGGCTGGCTGCTAGAAACGCAGGTGTTTAACTGTTTGGCCACCGTTGATGAGTTGCTTAAGCGAGTCGATGCCTATCTGTAGATGCTTGTGTACATGATTGACAGTGACGTTGGTATCGCTCTCGGCAGTTTTGACACCTTCGGGGGTCATAGGCTGATCGGAGACTAGGAGGAGTGCACCAGTAGAAATTTTGTTGTAGAAGCCGGTGATGAATATGGTAGCAGTCTCCATGTCTATAGCCATAGCTCTAACTTTCCGGAGGTATTCTTTAAACTCTTCATCGTGCTCCCAAACCCTACGGTTGGTGGTGTAAACTGTACCCGTCCAGTAATCTTTACTATGATCTCGGATAGTGGTGGAAATTGCTTTTTGGAGGGCGAATGCTGGGAGGGCTGGCACCTCGGGCGGGAAATAATCGTTGCTGGTACCATCGCCGCGAATGGCTGCTATGGGCAGGATGAGATCTCCAACAGCATTTTTTTTGAGGCCGCCACACTTGCCTAAAAACAGGACAGCATTTGGGCTGATGGCAGAGAGCAAATCCATAACGGTGGCAGCGCTGGGACTACCCATGCCAAAATTCAATATGGTGATATCGCCGGCGGTGGCACACTGCATGGGCTTATCCATACCTTTTACTTCTACGCCATGCATCTCGGCAAACATCTTGACATAATTGCTGAAGTTGCAGAGGAGTATGTATTTGCCAAAATCTTCTGTTTTTTGGCCTGTGTAGCGTGGTAGCCAGTTGGTAACTATTTCTTGTTTTGTTTTCATATCAAGTATTGTATTTGTTGTGTAGTAAATGGAGGTGGAAGTAGGTGCTACTCGTGATGATAAGGAGACCTATTGAGGATGCTGAAAGCCCTGTAGACCTGCTCGGCAAGTATGAGGCGCACTAGCTGATGTGGAAAGACCAAAGGCGACAGCGACCATACCTGCCTGGCTGCTGCCCGAACAGGATCGGAAACACCATATGCGCCACCTATGAGTAAGACCAAAGTTTTGACACCTTGATTCATGCATTGCTGAAACTGCTGTGCCCACTGTGGCGACTGTAACATTTTGCCTCGCTCGTCGAGTAATATGAGATAATGATGGGGCTGCAATTTTTTCAGTACCATTTCTTCTTCTGCCAATTTGGCTCTGGCAACATCTGTAGTAGCTAATTTTTTGGGTATTTGAAGTACTACAAGTTCTACTGAGTTCCAGGGTTGGGTTTTCTTTAAATAGTGGGTAACTCCTTCGTTTATAAAAGAGTCGCTCTCCTTGCCCAATGACCAGATTTCTATATGCAAGTGTGTGATTGGTGGTTGATGAATAGTAAAAGTAATGAATTAGTTGGTGTAAGTAGTGGGCTGCTGTTAAGGTTTTGTGATGATGCACTGCGGGTAAAAATGGGCTATTGATGAGGTTATAAAATTGCGCACTTTTTATTTTTTTAGAGTTTGGGTTAAGTGATTGATAATCAATGAGTTGCGCGGGTGATGGGTTGTGTTTTTGCGCACTTTTTGCCTTAGTATCTGGGTTTGTTTTTGCGCACTTATAATTTGTTATATGTATGCTTGTATATGGTATGGACCGATTGATGTGCATATATGATGTAGGTGTTAGGTTTATAAAAAGAAGGATGGATGAGGGTGTGTACGTGGACTATAAAAAGAAACCAGCAATGGTGTGCTGTGGGTGTAGGGGTGGAGTATATATACATCAAAAAGCGTGCCTAAAATGATGGCATATAGCAAAATGGCAGTAGTAAAATTGATAAAAAAAACTAAGCTAAAAAATGCTGCCGAATATATTCGGCAACCTATTCAAATTATGATAGCCCGACTAAGTGGTTGAGGTTATTTTGGCAGACTTTACCATTATCTCTTAAGGAAGAGATATTTGTATTGCCACTCTTTTTAGGTTTAGCTGGGTTTTACTATGAGCAGAGCGTAATGATAGAATACTTACACAAAGCATTTATAATAGTTAATTGATACAGTCTGAATGAATGTGCTTTAAAGTGTATTTAGGTTTTGCACTGATACTTAGTTTCTGATCAGCCATTGTGAATTCTTTGATAAACATACCAAAAGGCACTTTGGAATATGCATATTTGCTAGCAGAGGCTGGGAGCTTGAATTTATTAGCGTTGAAATACTTGACTAAATCTTTATAGAATGTACTATTAGGATTGATAAAAGTTGAACTTTCATTTTCATCACGATAATCTATTCCCCAGAATTCGAAATAAACTATTGAACCTGAACGATCGACAATAACATTGCACAAATGAGTAAAAAATATGCCATCTGGCATAGAAAAGTTTTTGTAGAAACTTTCTAAGATGTTGTAAAAGTCTTGAAGCTTGTTCTTAACAGCGTTGAATTCGCTGACAAACTTTTTTTGATCTAGCTTGATAACTTTCCTTTCATTGATACTAAGCACTTCGGGATAACCCAAACAATCTTTTTGAACTATTGCTTTTTGATTTTCTTCAACCCCTTGTACAGTGACGTAAATAGTATCGATTTTGACTTTGCCTAGTTTGAAATTTAGGTCGCTCTTGTAATATACGTTGGAATCCACATTTTGCGGTTGTGCAAATGCGGGGGTAATCAGCGCTAGTAAAAAGATATTTAGCAAGAAGACGATTCTCATGTTTTTATATTTTTCATTTAAGTTAATATTACTAGAAAGTGGGCATTTCAAAATAAATATATAAAGTAAATGAATATTCAATACAAATGAGCATTACCCACCTAAATAATTAAGGTATTTACATGAGCTTTCATTTCCCATAATCCTCCGTCATTATCTATACCAGATGATTATTACTATTTGCGTTGTTACTCTTTGAGTCATATACTGCGCTAGTCTACTAAACATGCTTAAAAACTTTCTTACTACCAATGGTTATAGCAATAAAAAGCTAGGGTATCTGAGCCATTAGCTTGGCTTAGATACCCTAGTGGTATTGAACGATAGTTGCTGCTATTAGCCCAAATACACTTTTAGTGCATTGCTATAGCGTGCTTTTTGTAGTCGCTTGATGGCTCTTTCTTTGATTTGGCGGATACGCTCTTTGGTAAGGTCGTATTTTTCACCAATCTCTTCTATGCTTGGTCCGGCATCGCCTTCGAGACCGAAATAAGCTGATAAAATCTCTGCTTCTCTTTGGCTGAGCGATTTTAGTATTCGGCGAATTTCGTTGCGCAAGGAGTCTTTCATGACATCTATGTCGGTATCGGCGCTACCTTCCAGCAAGTCGCCCATGGCTACGTCTTCGGCTTCGTGCACTGGAGCATCGAGAGAAGTGTGGCGGGTGTTGCTAGTGAAGATATTGGTTACTTCGGTTTCGCTCATGTCCAATATCTCTGCCAATTCTTCAGTAGATGGTTCTCTTTCGTTTTCTTGCTCGAAGGCAATAAATGCTTTATTGGCTTTGTTGTAGGTGCCAATCTTGTTTTGAGGGAGGCGCACTAGCCTACCCTGCTCTGCCAATGCCTGTAGGATGGATTGACGAATCCACCACACGGCATAAGAGATGAATTTGAAACCTTTGGTTTCATCAAATCTTTGTGCGGCCTTGATGAGCCCAAGGTTGCCCTCATTGATAAGATCGCTGAGCGACAAACCCTGATGTTGATATTGTTTGGCCACAGACACCACAAAGCGGAGGTTGGACTTTACGAGTTTTTCGAGTGCTCGCTGGTCGCCCATATGTATTTTTTGTGCAAGGGTAGTTTCTTCTTCGGGAGTGATCATAGAAATTTTGCTGATCTCCTGAAGATATTTTTCTACCGCCTGCGAATCCCTGTTGGTAATCTGGGTAGCAATTTTTAGCTGCCTCATATATTTATTATACTATTTTTACTTTTTATCAGTTGCCTTCCTTTATTTTGTTAAACGATGGTATGAATAGAAGGCATTCGTACCAAGGCTTTTTGGGTTGACGATAACGTTATTGGCGTAAACGTCGGTATATAAAATTGTGCTCAAATTACGTTCCAGTTTTGGCAAAAGAAAGGCTAAAACTTAGTGTATAAGAGCTTAAAGTGTCTGAAACAGCGTGTGGCATTGAGTTTCTACCGATTATGATAAAAAGTGATGCAGCTATAAATAATAAAGTGATTGCCAATACTGTGCCAAAAACTCTGCAAAATTATACCAATATGCCAAAAATGCTACCTTTGCCCGACATTTCATGCCAACTTTAACACAAAATGGAAAAAGATCTTTATCAGCATCCGGATTATTACTTAGTAGATGAGCTATTGACTGAGGAGCATAAGCTAATCCGTGATACAGTACGTGCGTTTGTAAAAAAGGAGATATCTCCTATAATAGAGGAGTATGCTCAAGGAGCTAAGTTTCCGGCCCATCTGATAAAAGGGATGGGAGAGATGGGTTGTTTTGGCCCGTTTGTGCCACAAAAATATGGTGGTGCTGGATTGGACTACATAAGTTATGGCATCATGATGCAGGAGCTGGAGCGTTGCGACTCGGGCATACGCTCTACGGCATCGGTGCAGGGCTCTCTAGTGATGTTTCCCATCTACAAATTTGGATCGGAAGAGCAAAAAATGAAATATCTACCCAAACTAGCTACAGGTGAGTATATGGGTTGTTTTGGGTTAACTGAGCCCGACCACGGGTCGAACCCGGCTGGTATGCTGAGCAATATAAAAGATGCTGGCGACCACTATGTGCTAAACGGATCGAAAATGTGGATATCTAACGCACCATTTGCAGATATAGCTGTGGTATGGGCAAAAGATGAAGCTGGCGACATAAGAGGTATGATAGTGGAGCGTGGCATGGAGGGATTCTCTACGCCAGAGACACATGGCAAATGGTCGCTAAGAGCGTCGGCCACTGGCGAGCTAGTATTTGACAATGTGAAAGTGCCTAAGGAAAACATATTCCCCAACATAAAGGGACTAAGAGGGCCACTTACCTGCCTATCGAGCGCACGCTATGGTATAGCCTGGGGTGCACTGGGCTGCGCTATGGACTGCTACGACACAGCACTGCGCTATGCTAAACAAAGAGAGCAGTTTGGCAGACCGATAGCGGGTTTTCAGCTAACGCAGAAGAAGCTAGCTGAAATGATAACAGAAATAACCAAGAGCCAACTACTCAACTGGCGCCTGGGTGTGCTGCGCAACGAAGACCGTGCTACACCAGCACAGATATCTATGGCTAAGCGCAATAGCTGCGACATAGCTCTAAAAGTATCGAGGGAGGCTCGCCAGATATTGGGCGGCATGGGTATAACTGGCGAATTCAGCATTATGCGTCATATGATGAATTTGGAATCGGTAGTGACTTATGAAGGCACACACGATATACACCTGCTGATAACTGGTATGGATGTGACAGGCATCAACGCCTTTAGCTAAATGAATGAACGAACAAGCAACATCTGACAAGGATGTGCGTAATAATAGATTGTTCAAGATTTTAAGATAACCAATGGGGTGCTTCAACAAAGCATCCCATTGGTGTGTATAGAACAGACACCACTGCGCTATTAACTAATAATTAATAACATAAAGAAAAAGAAATAAGCAAGTGGTTTACACAAATGATTGTAATCATTTGTGTAAAAAGTTAAAAATCATAGGTTTGTAAAAGACAGATTGAAGCAATGAGTAAGTTTATATAGATTTGTCTGACAAGTTGAACAAACACACCTACTAACCAAATATTAATATATCTATGGGTGAACCCAAAAAATTTGCAATAATAGTAGCTGGCGGTATGGGCACCCGAATGAAATCGAGCATACCGAAGCAATTTTTACCATTGATGGGCTTACCAGTACTGTGCCATTCAATTATGGCATTTGCCCATACATATAAGGACATTTCTATAACGCTGGTAGTGCCTGACCATCAGGCGAATAGCGCCAGCACTATATTGAAATCTTACCTGCCGAACATTAATAACATAAAAACAGTGGCAGGTGGTGCAACGAGATTTGAGAGTGTGAAAAATGGGTTGGCTACAGTGGATGGTGATGGAATAGTGTTTGTGCATGATGGGGTGCGCCCCCTGATAACTGCTGAGCTGATAGTGCGGTGCTACGAATCGGCATTAGAGCATGGGTCGGGCGTGCCAGCACTACCAGTAACAGACAGCATACGCAGTGTGGGTGATGATGGGGAAACAGCAGCAATATCGAGAGAACGACTAAGGGTGATACAAACACCACAGACCTTTAGAACAGATATTTTGCTACCCGCCTTTGAGCAGCCCTATAATGAGTTGTTTACAGACGAGGCATCGGTGGTGGAAGCAGCAGGGCACAAGATATACCTAGTGCCTGGCGAAACCGAAAACATGAAAATAACCAACCCCAATGATATGATGATAGCCGAAACGCTACTAAGAAATATACTGTAACTAGTGCATGGCAGGCTCTAGATATTTACTGGGATTGATAGCTGCAACACTGTGCTATACATATGTGCCAGCCCAGGTGCGCATGGACACTGGCACCATATTTGCCCAACCAATATCACTAGATACATTGACGATAAGGAGTGGATTTGACGTGAACCTATTCATCAAAAAGGTGAAGGCTGATACTACATTCTACAAATCGTTCAGAAGCCTGCACCTAGTGCCGTATACTGGCCAGTATGTGGTGAACATATATAATGACCAAAGAAAAATAAAAGCCGCACAACAACTAAAAGCCAGACAAATAAGGACAGAGCACTGCCGAAAGATGGTAATAGACCAAAACACTATTACTGGCAAGTATTACCATAAAAATGGCGACTATGTGTATTATTCATCAGCCTTGTTTGCATCGCTGTTTATAGATACTAACAGCGTGTGCGATGAAGATGATGTGGTGGCAGGCAAGCTAAAACCTGCAAATAACAGCCGCATAGAGCAAAATAAATTTGCGCTGAAACAACTAATCTTTAACCCCGGTGCCCGGATAGCGGGCATACCATTTATGGCTGCACGCTCGTCGATATTTGACGATGATGAGTCTTATAAATATGACTTTGGGATAAGGACGGATAGCGTGGGAGGAGTGGCCTGCTATAGGTTTGAGATAAAGCCCAAACCTGAATACCAAACCAAAGTAATCTACAACTCGATAGTGACATGGTTTAGAAAAACAGACTATGCGATATTGGCACGCAACTACTCGGTATCTTACAGCACACTACTCTATGACTTTGATGTGGAAATGAGTGTGGTGACGACAGAAAAAATGGGAAAATTGTTGCCCTGGAAAGTGTATTATAACGGCAACTGGCATATATTGGGCAAGAAAAGAGAGATTGCTACATTTGACATTAACATAACGTACTAGAAAGATAGGATGTAGTGTTAAAACTGAGCATACTAACACCAAATAAGCATAACGATAAGTAATTTTACAAGGCAATTAAAAAAAGAGCATGAGTAACTACAATCAGGAGTATTCAGATTACACCGTTTTAGATTCTACCTCGCCAGGCAGAAGCCAGGGTGCGATTTCGAAAAAGTTTATGTCGAATGTGTTTGCGTGGATGTTTGTTGCGCTAGGCATATCGACTGCATTTGCGTTTCTTTTCTCAGCCAATGGAGAGTTGATGCGCTACATGTTTAGCGTGACGGAGCGCGGCATGAAGCTAAATATGCTAGGGTGGCTGGTGATGCTAGCCCCATTGGGTTTTGCACTTACTATGTCAATAGGGTTTAATCGCCTATCGGCACAAGCGTTGACGGCTTTATTTTTGGCATATGCAGCAGTGAATGGCATTAGTTTCAGCTTTATACTGCTAGCATATACGGCTACCTCTGTTATGGCTACGTTTGCTACGGCAGCGGCTATGTTTGGCATCATGGCAGTGATGGGCTACACTACAGATAAAGACCTAACGAAATTTGGCTCGCTATTGATGATGGGATTGGTAGGGCTGGTAGTGGCTACAATGATCAATTGGTTTATGCATAGTGAGGCGCTGAGTTACCTTATTAGCTTTGTAGGTGTGGCAGTGTTTACGGGGCTAACAGCCTATGACGTGCAGAAACTAAAACGCATAGGTGCGGGACTGGAGTTCAACAATGTATCGGCATCGGACACGCGCAAGTTATCGCTGATGGGAGCATTCAATTTGTATCTTGACTTCGTGAATCTATTCTTGATGTTGCTACGTTTGTTTGGCAACAGAAGAGACTAGTAGTGAGTAAATAATAATAGCTTATTTTGAACCGGTTGCGCGCAACCGGTTCATCTGTTTTCTAAAAGAAGTGTTACTATAAAGTGAGCTCTGAAGCAGGGCTTAGAAATATTCGGTAAAAAACGTAATTTTGCACACTTTTCAACAACCATTCGTTCTAATATGAAGTTGTCCCAATTTAAGTTCGACTTACCAATTAATCTGATAGCACAGCATCCGGCAAAGAAACGCGACGAGAGCCGCCTGATGGTGATCAATCGCGAGACCGGCAAAATAGAGCACAAAACATTTAAGGATGTGATGAGCTATTTTGGTGATAAAGACGTAATGGTAGCCAACAACACGAAGGTGTTTCCGGCAAGGCTGTATGGCAAGAAGGAAAAAACCGGAGCAAAAATAGAGGTGTTTCTGCTGCGCGAACTAAACAAGCCTAACCACCTATGGGATGTGATAGTGGACCCTGCACGTAAAATACGCGTAGGCAATAAACTATACTTTGGCGATAACGATGAGCTAGTGGCAGAGGTGATAGACAATACAACCTCTCGTGGACGTACAATCCGCTTTTTGTTTGACGGCAACGAGCAGGAGTTCAGAGGTATGCTAGACATACTAGGCGAAACGCCACTGCCTAAATACATAAAACGCAAGCCTGAAGAAGAAGACAGAGAGCGCTACCAAACAGTGTATGCCAAAACTGAGGGTGCAGTAGCAGCGCCAACTGCGGGTATGCACTTCAGCAGAGAGCTAATAAAAAGACTGGAAATAGAAGGTGTGCGCTTTGCAGAGGTGACGCTACATACTGGCCTAGGCACCTTTAGACCTATAGAAGTAGAAGACCTATCTAAACACAAGATGGATGCTGAATACTTTAAAGTAGATGAGTATGCTGCTAACCTAGTGAACCGTGCAAAGGTAGAGAAGCGTAACATATGCTCTATAGGCACCACCACTATGCGTGCGCTAGAAAGCTCTGTGACTGCACAGGGATTGCTGAAACCAGAAGAAGGATGGACCAATGTGTTTATACACCCACCATACAACTTCTCTATAGCCAACTCTCTGATCACCAACTTTCACCTACCAAAGACGAGCCTGATGATAATGGCTTGTGCTTTTGCGGGCTACGACTTGATGATGACCGCATATGAAACTGCTATAAAAGAAAAGTATCGCTTCTTCAGCTACGGAGATGCAATGCTGATACTCTAATACTATTAGCACTAAGGACAATAACAAAACCGCCGAACAATATGAATTGTTCGGCGGTTTTGACTTATGCATATTAGTGTTAGAATAACTGGTTACGGAGCAGGTCTTCGAAGACATCTCCCTTGCGAATGAGGCGTGTATTACCCTCATCGTCTACCAATACCTCAGCTGGCTTGAGGCGAGAGTTGAAGTTGCTGCTCATTTCGAAGCCATAAGCACCTGCGTTGTAAAATACTAAATAGTCGCCTTCTCTCACCTCTGGCAATACCCTATCCCAAGCGAAAGTATCTGTTTCGCAGATGTTGCCAACTACGGTGTAGATACGCTGCGCGCCGTTGGGGTTGGATATGTTGCCGATACGGTGATAAGAATCGTAGAACATGGGACGGATAAGGTGATTGAAACCAGAGTTGACCCCAACAAAGACAGTAGCCGTGGTGTGCTTGATGATATTGGCACGAACGACAAAATAACCACATTCGCTCACCAGATATTTACCGGGTTCGAACCAAATTTCGAGCTGTTTGTGATACTCCTGCTCGAATGCGGTAGCGGCCTGCGCCACCCTAGCACCGAGAGCATAAACGTCTGTTTCTTTTTCGTCTTCTTTATAAGGCACTTTGAAGCCACTACCGAGGTCTATGAAATCTAGATCTTTGAAGTGTGTGGCTATGCTGAACATGACATCGAGCCCCTGAATGAAGACATCGATATCCTTAATCTCGCTACCAGTGTGCATGTGCAAGCCCTGCACATGTAGGCCAGTGGTTTTGACAATGCGCTCGATGTGGCGCATTTGATGAATGGATATACCGAACTTACTATCTATGTGACCCGTGGATATCTTATAGTTGCCACCTGCTACAATGTGCGGATTGATGCGAATGCAGACTGGATAGCTGCTACCATAAGTGTTGCCAAAACGCTCGAGAATGGAAATATTGTCGATATTGACCCGAACACCTAGCTCCACACCAGCTACTATCTCGGCAAAGTCGACACAGTTGGGTGTAAAAAGGATGTTATTTGGTTCAAAGCCTGCCAAGAGGCCAAGCTTGACCTCATTGATGCTAACACAGTCGAGCAGGCCACCGAGGCCCTTTATGTACTTGAGTATATTGACGTTGGTAAGAGCCTTGCAGGCATAAAAGAACTTAGTAGGATGCGCCTTGAAGGCATCGGTCAATTTATGAAACCTATCTGCTATTCTGGCAGTGTGATACACATAGACTGGTGAGCCATATTCGTTGGCAATGGCTACCAGCTGATCGTTGGAAAGTGGTTGGTACATGTAGCAAAAGTAATATGGAGCGCAGTAAAAAACACATGCAGTAAAGAGTAAATTGGCGGCAATTTTGAAAAAAATGAAAGTTTGACCTATCTTTAAGCGCACAAAGCACACTTTCACAACAAACTCAAAACTTACGCGAATGCACAAAAAGCTTTCTATTCTCGTATTATTACTAACTACTTTGTTTTGCATGCCCGAAGCATCTGCACAGAGAGGCAAGAGTGAATTCACGCTTGGCTATGGCAGATACAGTTTGTATCAGTTTGCCAACAGACCTCCGTATCATACATCTAGTGGTAGCATAACTGTGGGGTATCGCTATTATGTGTCTCCATCTGTAACAATAGGGCTGAGCTATGCTGGTGAGCGCATTAGCAATTGGGCATCATTCAGCACATTTTCTCCTGATGTAACCTGGAAATATCTGGATACACGTGGTAGCCACAGACGAGTGCGTCTGTATGGTGGTGTGAGCTATGGTTTTACGGTGCTGAATGACCTAGAGATAGGCAAAGGTCAGGCTGATGAGTCGGGAATAAAAATGTGGGGTTTCCATGCTACACCAATAGGTATACGCATGGGCAGAACCTATGCATGGTTCTTTGAGGTAGGAGCTGGATATAAGGGGCTTGTTCATGCAGGTCTTGCAGCACGCTTCCCTAAGAGCATGCGCCATAAGTCTGCTGCTAATGATAGCCAGAATTAGGAAACAAATAACATAATATACAAGAACGCCGAGGCTATATTGTCTCGGCGTTCTCAATTATATACGTACTATATTCGGCATTAAATTAGCGACCGTCGCCATCGAATAAGTTGCCAATGCCACCCAGTATACTGCCTTCTTCTTTGCCGCGAGATGAGCCGTAGCTAAGAATACGACCAGCCAAACGACTAATAGGTAGCGTTTGTATCCAAACTGTGCCTGGGCCTCTGAGCGTGGCAAAGAAAACACCTTCGCCACCGAAGAGTGTATTTTTAATACCCCCTACAAACTGAATATCGTATTGTATGCTACCAGTGAAGCCTACTATACAACCAGTATCTACTTTTAGCAACTCGCCCGGATGTAGATGGCGCTCCAGTACGTGACCACCTGCATGCACAAATGCCATTCCATCGCCTTCTAGTTTCTCCATGATGAAGCCCTCACCACCAAATAAGCCTGTACCTAGTTTTCGCTGGAACTCTATGCCAACTGCTACGCCTTTAGCGGCACACAAAAATGCGTCTTTCTGGCAGATAACTCTGCCGCCAAGGCGCATAAGATCGAGCGGAATGATTTTACCGGGATAAGGAGAGGCGAAAGAAACACGTTTTTTACCAACACCTACGTTGGTATAAGCTGTCATAAATAAGCTTTCGCCCACCAGCATACGCTTGCCAGCCGATAAGAGCTTGCTGAAGATGCCGCTCTGCTGCTTGCTACCATCGCCAAAGATAGTTTCCATAGAAATGCCTTCTTCCATCATCATGAAGCTTCCGGCCTCGGCGATGGCGGTCTCTTGAGGGTCTAGTTCTACCTCTACATACTGCATCTCTTCGCCATAAATAGTGTAGTCAATTTCGTGATTTTGCATTGTTTGGTTGATTTGTGAGGTAAAGTTAAAAGGATAAACAATTCAGGTTCAACAAGTTATGTCTTCGAGATGTGGCAGCTGATATTTTAACGTTTTGTAGCAGCTGGTGGCTATTTGGTTATGCTGATAAGTTATAGTTAAGCACTGGTGGGATGTGGCATTATGGATTAACTTTGTAGTCTAAACAATTCATAATTATGGCACATACACTTCCGAGCCTAGCATATGGCTACGATGCACTAGAGCCGCATATAGATGCGCAAACAATGCAAATACACCACAGCAAACACCACCAGGCATATGTTGACAATCTGAACAAAGCTTTGGCTGGCACAGATGGCGAAAACTTGTCGCTTGAGGCGCTGATGGCTAATATATCTACCTACCCTGCTGCGGTGCGCAACAATGGTGGCGGTCACTACAATCACTCATTATTCTGGTCTATACTGGGCACTGGCAATAATGCACCAACAGGAGCATTAGAAGCAGCCATCAATGACACTTTTGGCTCGCTAGATGCGCTTAAAGAGAAAATGAATACAGCAGGTGCTACCCGTTTTGGTAGTGGATGGGCTTGGCTGTCTGTAGCTGATGGCAAACTAGTAGTGAGCAGCACCCCCAACCAAGACAATCCACTAATGGATGTAGCTGAAGTAAAGGGCACACCAATACTAGGTATAGACGTGTGGGAACATGCTTACTACCTGAAGTATCAGAACAAACGCCCTGATTATCTATCTGCAATATGGAACGTGATCAACTGGGCTGAGGTGGCACGCAGATACGAAGCTGCACTATAGTAGCTAAAAGTATTGAATAAAATGAAGCGAGGGCTACCAACTAGGTGCCCTCGCTTCGTTTTATATAACAACGTTTGATGTGTGCTCTATTCTGGCACAACCAAACGGAATCCGTTACCGTGGATATTTACTATCTCTACACTGCTGTCTTCCTTCAGATACTTGCGGAGCTTGGCAATGTAAACGTCCATGCTACGACCATTGAAATAAGTGTCACTACCCCAAATACGTTTTAGAGCAGTTTCGCGAGGGAGAAGATCGTTTTTGTATTCGCATAACATTAGCAGCAATTCATTCTCTTTAGGAGATAGCGTATGTGTGCTCTCGCCTTGTTTCAAGGTTCTGAGCTTGCTATTGAAGTGGTAGCTACCTATGTTGAATTCTATTTGAGAATGGTTTTTCTCGTTCATTTCCTGATTGCGTTTCAGCACAGCTTTTATCTTGTGCAGCAACACCTCACTATCGAACGGCTTGGTGATGTAATCGTCGGCACCTAGCTTATAGCCAGTCAATATGTCATCTTTCATGCTTTTGGCAGAAAGGAAGAACAATGGCACCTCTGGGTCTACGTTTCTTATTTCTTCTGCAAGTGTGAACCCATCCATGTTAGGCATCATAACATCGAGCAGGCAAATATCGAAACGCTCTCTGCGGAAGGCAGCTAAACCTAATATACCATCGCGAGCCAATTCTACTACAAAATCATTCAATTCCAGGTAGCTTTTTAGTACCTGACCGAAGTTGGTATCATCCTCTACCAACAGTATTTTATTCTTTTCCTTTTCCATAATCTGAATGTGTGTTTGATATGTTTACATCAAATTTAATACCACAATGAGTAGGTAAGGTACAACATTTTGTTAAGGCAATATAGTTGATGCACTAATTAAGATTGCCCTAACATTTGCCCTAAACAAAAGCAAAAACGGCGGGCCAGGAAGCCCACCGTTTTAATACTGAGTATAAAAAGTATGAACTTATACACTAAACTTGATACCCTGTGCTAGTGGTAGCTGTTCGCTCCAGTTGATAGTATTGGTTTGGCGGCGCATATATGCTTTCCAAGAGTCAGAGCCGCTTTCTCTGCCACCACCTGTTTCTTTTTCGCCACCAAAGGCGCCACCTATTTCTGCACCACTAGTGCCGATGTTGACATTGGCAATACCACAGTCGCTACCCATGTAAGAAAGGAATTGCTCTGCCTCGCGCATGTTAAGCGTCATAATAGATGATGACAAACCTTGAGGAACACCATTTTGAAGTGTAATGGCCTCATCAAGCGTATTGTACTTCATGAGGTATAAGATGGGAGCAAAAGTTTCGTGCTGCACTACTTCCCAATCGTTTTGAGCCTCGTAGATAGCGGGCTTCACATAGCAGCCGCTTTCGTAACCTTCGCCATCTAACACACCTCCAGCTACTACTGCTTTGCCACCTGCTTTCTTTACCAAAGCAATAGTGTTGAGATATGCTGCAACCGCATCTTTATCGATGAGTGGCCCTACATGCGAGTTTTCATCGAGTGGGCTACCTATCACCAATTGTTTGTAAGCAGCAACCAATTTTTTCTTGAAGGCATCGTAAATAGACTCGTGAATGATGAGCCTGCGGGTAGTGGTGCAACGCTGACCTGCTGTACCTACAGCACCAAAGATGGCTGCTCTAAGTGCGATATTTAGGTCGGCCTGAGGCGTGATGATGATGGCGTTGTTACCACCCAATTCCAATAAAGACTTACCTAATCTTTGCGCAACAGCTGCGCCTACAGCCTTGCCCATACGTGTGGAACCAGTAGCTGACACTAAAGGTACTCTTGTATCATTACTCATCCACTCACCTGTTTCTCTACCACCTACTACAAGGCCACAAACGCCCTCGGGTACATTGTTTGCCTTGAAAACAGAAGCGATGATTTGCTGGCAAGCAATACCAGATAGTGGTGTTTTTTCTGATGGCTTCCAAACACAAGTATTACCACAAACAAAAGCAATCATACTATTCCAGCTCCAAACAGCAACCGGGAAGTTGAAAGCGCTGATAATACCTACCACACCCAGCGGATGCCATTGCTCATACATTCTATGATTAGGACGCTCGCTATGCATGGTAAGCCCGTATAGCTGACGAGAGAGGCCAACAGCGAAATCGCAGATGTCAATCATCTCTTGTACTTCGCCGTAACCTTCTTGCAGGCTCTTACCCATTTCGTAAGAAACTAACATGCCCAAAGGCTCTTTATATTTTCTTAGCGCTTCGCCTATCTGCCTTACCACTTCACCTCTTTTAGGAGCTGGCCAAGTGCGCCATTCGGCAAAAGCAGACTGAGCACTAGAAATTACTTCGTCATAAACTTCTCTGGTAACAGATGTAACAGCAGCTATTTTTTTACCATCAACGGGAGAATAAGACTCTATTTTTTCGCCACCAGCTTTTAGCCACTTAGTACCTGTTGAGGCACCTTCATTTACTTTGTCTATGCCAAGTTTGGCAAGCACTTTGTCCATCTTCATAGAATTGACCTTTTAATTGAGGTTGTAAAAGTACAGGTATTTCATTGGCTAATAAAGAACTAAGGTCAGTTCATATTGTTAACCTTTAATAGTATGTAGGGCCCTACCCTATTAACAATAGAGAGTCTGCCAGTGTATGCACCATTGGTTTCCTTCAGCATTATATACTCTACATTGGCAATAGGCATAGGCAGGCTTCCATTAGTAATGCTTGTATCTGCCAGTGTGCGCTCGGCCAGTGCAGCATAGTGTGCAAACCGAGGTGTGACACTGTAGTGTGCTGCCACTACCGATGAGGTAGTGTATTTGGCTATGCGTTGCGATGTGGTAACATCTGCCAGCACCACACTAGCAGGTGGCAATTGCTGTTTCATCCATTGCATAAGCTGCATTTGCTGAGCGGGTATGTAAAAGACCTCACGTTTAACATCATCGGTGCGGGCGCGCATGTAATAAGAAAGCAGCGCAAGATGGCTGATGAGCAAAATGGCTAAAAAACCTACAATGAGCGAACCCCTAACAAAACGCCCAAGCTGATGTGATAAAGTAAAATGAAATGCAGCAATGGTAAGTGGGGCAAAAAGATAAACACCTATCTGAGGGCTCCAGCCCAAAGCTGGCACTACCTTGCCCAAATGAATGAATAAGAATGTGGCACAAAACCAAATGATACAAAACCAAACTAACGGACTAAACCGCTGCCTAAACCGCTGCACAAAAGAAAGAATGGCAATAATACCCACTATGCCATAAGCAGCCATGTGCCACCAAGGTGCAGGGAGCGCACCAGCATTGTGCCCCTGTAGTGACCAATATTTGAAAATAGGATGATACTTGAACAGCCACAAATTATATACCAAAACTGGTAGCAACATAAAAAGTGGACTAAGCCTAATAAAAGACCTTTTGAGATTGGCAAAAAGCTGAGGCTGGGTGAGCAATACAAAGAGCGGGAATATGAGAAAAGGCGGTATAATATCGTAGGGGCGTACTAAACCAATGAGCGTGAAGATGCAACCCGAAAGGATATAAGCCGACAACTTGTGTGTGCGCTCTGCTGAGATATATGCACCATAAGCCAATAATATGAGGCCATGGGGCATAGAAAAATGAGGATTGGCAATGGCTTGCTGCAAGGGCAACATTCCATATCTCATACTCACTATACCATTCTGAGTAGTATCGATACCTATTAAACCCAACTTGCTTAAAGCGGCAAAAACAAAACCAAAACCACCCGAAAACAAAAAGACCGCAGTAGCAGCAGTGCGCCTAGGTTTGGGCAACATTTCGGTAGCCACCAAGCCAAAACCTAAAGCTAAGAGAACAACACCCAAGAAACGCCACAACTGATAACAAGCATCCTCGCTCAAATGAAATATCCGCTGTAAGAAGCCAGCAAGCCAATATTCTAAATTGACAAAAACAGGATCGTGCGGTAGGGCTGTTAGCTTATTTTTGAACACAAAAGCACCATCTCTTGCCTGGCTAATGAAAGAGAAATACATGTTTTGATCGGGAGCATAAGTGAGCTGTCCACCAAATATGTATCCATCGGGCTTGTTTCTGGCTGCTGATAAATAAGGCAAGTAAGTTTCAGCAAAGAGCAAGACTGCCAAAATGAACGGCACCAGAAACCATTGCTGAACGTTTTTCATAGCTGGCGTAAAAGTATTCCTAAATATTCGTAAAAAATAGCCCCCTAATACCCAGAAATGAGTAGATGTGACCTGACAAAATTACATTTGGTAGGTAATTTGCTCTACTAAAAACAAAACGAATACCATGATAGGATATTATGCACTCTCGCTACTGATTATGCTGGTAGGCATGGCAGTAAGCTCTACACTAAAGAGGAAGTTTGAGGAATATGGACAAGAGTCGCTCAGCAACGGTATGAGTGGACGAGAAATAGCAGAAAAAATGCTGCGAGATAACGGCATTACTGATGTGCAGGTGCTATCGGTAAATGGCTTTTTATCGGACCACTACAACCCAACAAATAAAACGGTGAACCTAAGCCCTGATGTGTACTCGGGCAGGAGCATATCAGCAGCTGCAGTGGCCGCACACGAATGTGGCCATGCGGTGCAGCATGCTAAAGGCTACTCTATGCTGCAAGTGCGTAGTGCGCTAGTGCCTATAGTGCAGGTGAGCACTACCCTAGCCCAGTGGGTGATATTTGCAGGACTGGGCATTATGGGATTTGGTGGCGGCAACCAAACAGTATTGCTAGTAGGCATAGTTTTATTCTCCTTCTCTACTATTTTCTCTCTGGTGACACTACCAGTAGAATATGATGCCAGCAACCGAGCGCTAGCATGGATAGAGCAAAAACAAATAGCTAACAGATATGAACACGACAAGGCTGCTGATGCGCTGAAATGGGCTGCAAGAACCTATGTGGTAGCGGCAGTGGCATCTGTAGCACAGTTGCTCTACTTTGTGTTGATGTATCTAAACAGAAGGGACGATAGATAATCTACCGTCCCCTCATTGAAAAATGTATGTAGTAAGTGAGTGCTAACTCATCATGATATTACACATCTTATATAGCACCCTGGAGCCTACAATAGCATCTATACTATCGCCAACAGTATCGCCAGCAGACACCTCATTGAGATCGAACCCAATAATCTCCTTACCTGATTGTTTCAATAATCTGAAGAGGTAGCATATTTGCTCCGACTCAAATCCACCTGGAACTGGTGTGCCTGTATTAGGGCAAAGCTTGGGGTCGAGCCCATCAATATCGAAACTTATGTAGACCTTATCGGGCAGTGCTGCAATGATATCGTTGCAGATAGTTTTCCAGGTCTCGCCCTCGTATTGTCTTGCCTTAATGTCTCTATCAAAAAAGGTTTTAACTCTACCATTGCTATTGTTAATCACATCAAGTTCTTCGTCGCAGTAATCTCTTATACCCACCTGAACTAACTTGGTTACCCCAGGCACCATTCCTAATACATTGTACATAATGGAAGCGTGAGAATAAGTAAAACCTTCGTAAGCATTTCTCAAGTCGGCATGAGCATCTATCTGCAATATTCCATAAGCACCATGTACCTCTTCTAGCGCCTGCAAGAAGCCTAGTGGTGTGCTATGATCGCCACCTAGCAATGCAACCTTTTTACCTGCCTGCAGCAACTCCAGCGTTTTGGTCTTTACCCATTCTTTACAATAGGCACCACCACTGTTTACCTCTGCTAATTTTTCGAGTAATACAGGGTCATTAGCTACATCGCCACCATCAGCCATAAGTTCAATAATTTTTTCGGCATATTGTCTCAGGTCGTCACTTTTAGCCATTAAGTCCTTATCCACTGGCAGCATATGGTAACCTTGTTTCCAGGCGTCAATGCCATCTGGGTCGAAAAGATCTACCTGCAAAGAAGCATTAAAAACCTCTTCGGGCCCTTTGGCTGTGCCGGCTCTGTATGATACTGTAACCTCCCAGGGTACTGGCAGCAACACCAGCGCCGATTCTTCTTTAGTGAAGGGTAAACCAAAAATATTATTAGCCTTTAGCCCAACTGAATTGGGGTCAAAATTTGATAAGTCTGCCATAGACACAAAAGTATAAAAAGAAAAGCAGGGAGCGATTGCCCCCTGCTTTAATACAAAATCTAACTCATTATTAACGCTGAACGCTAAGATGGAATGTTTTCTGAACACCATCGGCACGAAGCGTAACGATGAACATACCATTTGCCAAATCTTTAGCTGAGAGCGCAACTTGCTCGTCAATAGTACCATTTACCACCTTAGCGGTACCTGTATAAACTGTTTGACCAAGCATATTCGTTACTTCTACATCTACCGTATTACCTGCTACTGTGATGTTGCCCTTGATGAAGAAATCGCCACGAGTTGGGTTAGGCATTATTCTTACATCCATATCGCCCTTCACTACACTCACGCTTACTGGAGTAACATTTACCAAAGTAGTGTTGAAAGATGTGAAGTTGCCACATGGAGTATTGTTGGTAACACCTACCGTCACCGTATCTCCATTAGCATACTCATTGTATGCAAAGACAGCTGAAGTAGCACCAACTACCGGAGCACTGTTGATGTACCATTGGTAGCTTGGCATTATTCCGTTAGTAACACTTGCTGTCAAAGTCAGTGTTTGACCTTGACTGATAGCTGTACCTGGGTCGGCAGTTACATTGACTACAGGCGCTGATGGCAAGAACACTGTAAGTGTATCTGTAACACTAGACACCAAAGTAGACAAACGACATGCATAGTTACTTGCCATTCTTACAAACACCTCATCGCCATTAGCAGGGATGATAGTGAATGTATTGCCAGTACCTGATACAACACCGTTTTTAATCCAAGTAAACACTGGAGCATCGCCACCAAAGACAGCAGTAGCAGTGATAGTAACCGGAGCACCAGAACATAATGTATCTGTGCCGCTGATAGTAGCTGTGACGCTAGGCAGACGATTTTCGAGTACCGTCATTGTTTTGCTAGCCGAAACTGTAGCAGGCACTGCACATGCAGCACTGCTTGTAAGGCTCACTACCACTACATCACCATTGGCTGGTATGTAGCTATAGCTGCTGCCAATACCAACTACTGCACCATTCACCGTCCAAGAATAAACTGGAGTAGCACCAGGATTAGTAGCAGTGGTGCTCAGCACAACCATAGTACCGTTACAAATTGTATCGGAAGCAGTAGTAGCTATAGCAATAGTAGGAACGACTGTAGGTGTCATAGCAACAGTGACTGCGCCAGACATGTTGGCGATGCAACCAGTAGATACACGCTCAGCACGAACTGTGTAAGTACCAGGAGCTGAGAAGGTTCCGAAATTGAAGCTAGCACCTGTGCCTGCTACTGTGCTAACCATAGTAGTTCCGTTGAACAACATATAGTTGACACCAGTAGTAGAATTGCCCAGACCTACAGCAACACCAGCAGTGCCCTCGCAATAGTTACCACCGCCTGTTACCGGATAAACCGTAGGTAGCGTAGCTGAAGTGATAGTAGCAGTGCCCGTCATAGCTCTGCTACAAGAAGCACCAGCCAGAGTAGCTAATACTGAGTATGTGCCAGCAGTAGTAAATGTGCCAAAAGACATTGCTGAGCCTGTGCCTGCTACAGGAGCACCAACCAAAATGGCACCATTGTACAAGCGATAGTTAACACCTAATTGAGAGGTAGCCAAGCCAATAGCAACACCAGCCGAACCTGCACATACATTACCACCACCTGTTACTGTTTGAGCCACAGGTAGAGCATTTACTGATATAGTAGCTGCACCCGTCATAACAGATGTACAAGAAGTGAGCACGTTGGTAGCCAACACTGTGTATGTGCCACTAACTGACTGTGTGCCAAAACTAATAGCTGCGCCTGTGCCTGCTACTGCAGTACCAACTGCTGTGCTACCATTGTATAGACGGTAAGTAATGCCAGTAGAAGAACCAGCTAGACCTACTGATACTCCAGCACCACCTTCGCACACATTACCACCACCTGTTACATTGTAAGCAGTAGGCAGTGCATTTTCTGTAACCACTGCTGTACCTAGCATAGCCATAGAGCAACCATTAGCCACATTTACACCTCTTACAGTGTATGTGCCTGCTGGCAATATGCCGTAGCTGATAGGAGCACCAGTGCCTGCTACAGGTGCACCAACTGATGAACCAGCATTGAATAATTGGTAATTAACACCTACTTCAGAGTTGAGCAAATTGACCATAGCACCTGCACCACCAGCACAGTAGCTACCACCCTCTGATATAGTGAAGAGTGTAGGCACTGCAAACATGCTGATAGTAGGAGTACCCGTCATAGCTGCTGCACAACCTGTAGTAGCATTAACCGCCATTACTGAATAAGTGCCTGCTGTTTGCATGCCAAAGTTGAGTATAGAACCTGTGCCAGCAACTGGGCTGCCAACTGCCACACCTCCTTTATAGAGTGTGTAGTTAACACCAGATTGAGAACCGCTTAATGCAACTGTAACACCTGTGGTGCCAGCGCAATAGCCAGAACCTGCTGCACCCAATGCATACACAGTAGGAGCTGTGAATACACTAACATCTGCACTACCTGTCATAGTAGCTACGCAACCTGTAGTAGCATCTGTAGCTACTACCATATATGTACCGGTAGTATTGAACACACCCATAGTAACTGCACTACCAGTGCCTGCTACAGCAACACCTACTGGCGAACCACCTAGCATAAGCTGATAGTTGACACCAACAGCAGAACCTGACAAGCCGATAACAGAACCTGCTGCACCAGGGCAGAATGCGCCACCACCTGTAACAGCAAATACTGAAGGCAATGTATTGACTGCAACTGTTGCACTAGTATTCATAGCAGCTACACAACCTGTAGTAGCATTGGTAGCCAACACTGAATAAGTACCTGCGGTAGTGAACATACCAAAATTGATAGCACTACCTGTGCCAGCGACCACTGTACCAACCGGAGTAGCACCACGATACAAACGATAGTTGACACCCGATTGAGAACCACTTAAAGAAATTGAAACACCTGTACCACCAGCACAATAGTTACCACCGCCTGTTACATCATACACAATAGGCTGTGCATAAGTAACTACAGTAGCAACACCTGTCATATTGTTGACACATCCAGAAGATATATTGACAGCGTTGACAGAATAAGTACCTGTAACAAATGAGCCAAATGTTATAGCACCACCTGTACCAGTAACAGTAGCAAGTGTAGTGCCGGCTGCATTGACCAGTGAATAAGAAACACCTAACTGAGAACCGGCCAAGCCAACAGTAGCACCAGCTGCGCCAGAGCAATAACTACCGCCACCAGTAACAACTTGTGCTACAGGGCGAGCCAACTCTGCCACAACAGCTTCGCCAATCATATTGGCTACACAACCAGTTGCTGTATTAGTAGCTACAACACTATAGTTGCCAGCTGTGAGTGCACCGAAAGACAATGTGGTACCAGTACCTGCCTGTGGAGCACCAGTTGCAGTGCTACCATTATATAGTTGATATTGAACACCAACTTCAGAGCCTTCGAGTTCTACCTCTACACCAGAAGTGCCAGCGCAATAACCACCACCAGAAGACATATTAAATGCTGAAGGAGCTGCATTGACACCTACCGTAGCACTACCTGCCATCATAGCTGTGCAAGATGAAGATATGTTTTCGGCAGCAACTGTGTAAACACCTGTATTAGTTTGTATACCGAAGCTCAGTGCGCTACCAGTACCAGCAAAACTAGCTCCTGTAGCTACAGCATTGCGATATAGTCTGTAAGTGACACCAAGCTGAGATGCGCTGAGACCCACAGCCACACCTGCACTGCCTGCACAGTAATTGCCGCCGCCAGTAACAGCATAGATGGTTGGGCTAGCGCCTACAGATACGGTAGCATCACCGTTCATGCTAGCTGTGCAGCCAGATGCTGCATTAGTAGCTACTACTGAGTAAAGACCAACTGTAGTTTGTGCACCGAACTCAATGCTGCTGCCTGTACCAGCTACTACTGCGCCTGTAGGAGCACCACTAACATAAAGTTGGTAGTTAACACCGATTTGTGAGTTGGCAACACCAACTGATACGCCTGCGCCACCAGTGCAATAGCTGCCACCACCTGTAACATCAAATACAGTTGGCGCATCGCCTACAGTAACTGTAGCACTACCTGCCATATTTGCCGAACAACCTGTTGCGCTGTTATTAGCTTGTATAGTGTATACACCATTTGCAGTGTGGTAACCAAAATCCAAGTTGCTACCTGTGCCTGTAAGTGCAACACCAGCTGTAGCTGTGCCGTTGAAAAGTGAATAAGTAACACCACTTTCAGAACCCGACAAGCCAATAGCTACACCTGCACCACCTGCACAATAAGAGCCACCGCCTGTAACAGCAAATGAAGCTGGTACTGCGCTGATAGCTATAGTAGCACTGCCTGTCATAGCTCTGCTACAACCAGTAACTACATCTGTAGCCAATACTGTGTAAGTACCTGGCACAGTTTGTATGCCAAGGTTTAGAGGAACACCACTGCCTACTACAGCAGGGCTAACCACCTCAGCACCTCTGTACACTTGATAGCTAACACCAGCAGAAGAGTTGCTAATGCTCACTGGCAAGCCAGTGCCACCAGCACAATATGCACCACCACCTACTACTGAGAAAGCAGTTGGTAATGGGCTAGAACCTATTGTTGCACTACCTGTCATATTGCTGGTGCAGCCAGTTATTGCGTTGGTAGCACTTACAGTATAAACACCATTGGTAGTTTGTAAACCGAAACTAATAGCACCACCAGTGCCACCTATACCAGCACCTACTGCTGTAGTGCCACGATATAGTTGATAAACAACACCTGGTTGAGAGTTGGCAACACCAACATTGACACCAGCACCACCTATACAATAGTTACCACCACCTGTTACTGCATAGACAGCAGGATTCAAGTTGATAGTAACATCGGCAGTACCCGTCATAGCGTTGGTGCAGCCAGTACCTGCGCTAGTAGCTAATATAGAGTAAGCACCTGATGTAGTAACTGGGCCGAAGCTCAAAGAGCTGCCGGTGCCCGCTACAGCACTGCCTACTACAGCACTACCGCGATAAAGTGTATAATCAACACCTGTTTGTGAACTAGCCAAATCTATAGTTACACCAGAACCACCTGTGCAGAATGAACCACCACCAGTAACAGCATGGGCTACTGGGCGAGCATTCATCACAACCGTAGTAGTACCGTTCATTGAGTTTTGACACATTGTAGCAGGGTTTACTGCAATAACGTTGTAGTTACCAGCTATTTGAGGAGCAAATGCAATTGCATCGCCTGTGCCAGCAATTGGACCGTTTACTAATGTTGTGCCATTGTATAGAGCATAGTTGATGTCAACCTCTGTACTTGGCACTGTTACCACACCACCTGCCTCGCCAGCACAATAGCTAACTACAGAAGGTAGATCGTAAGCAGTAGGCAATGGATTAACACTTACAGTAACTGAACCGCTCATTGGTCTAGCACAAGTAGTGGTAGCGTTAACAGCTGCAACACTGTATGTACCAACCACAGCCTGAGCACCGAAGCTTATTGTTCCGCCTGTACCAGCTACTGCTGAACCGACAATAGATGAACCACGATAAAGCGTATAGTTGACCCCAGCTTCTGAGCCAGCAAGACCAATCACAGCACCTGATGTACCAGCGCAGTAGCCTCCACCACCGCTCACAGAGAACGATGCAGGAAGCGGATTGATATTAATTGTAGCACCACCAGTCATAGTTTGTGTACAACCAGTGGCATTGTTTGTAGCCAATACTGTATAAGTACCTGCAGCAGTGTATGTACCTAAACTGATAGCAGAACCTGAGCCAGATATTGGGCTACTAGCTGGTGAAGAACCTAAGAATAAGCGATAGCTTACACCAACATTAGAACCAGAGAGTGTAACACCCAGACCTGTACCACCAGCGCAATAGCTACCACCACCAGATACTGTAAATGCAGTTGGCAATGGTTGCACCACAACTTCTGGAGCACCAGCCATAGTGTTAACACAACCAGTAGTAGCATTAGTAGCTACAACTGTATAGAAGCCTGCGGTTGTTTGCAATCCGAAGCTTAAAGTGCCGCCAGTGCCGGGTAAAGCAGCACCAACTGGAGTAGAGCCACGGAACATTTGATAGTTAACGCCAGTTTGCGAACCATTGAGGAATATGCCAAATCCAGCACCACCAGCGCAGTAGCTACCTCCACCTGTTACCAAGAACACTGTTGGCAGCGGTGTAGTACCTACTGATACAGTACCTGTCATTGCTGCTGTACAAGTTGTAGAAGGATTGGTAGCGCGAACAGAGTATGTTCCAAGCGCTGTTTGTCCACCGAAGCTTATAGCTGAGCCAGTACCTGCAATAGTAGAGAGTATTGAAGCACCATTATATAGTTGGTAGTTGACACCTACCTGAGAACCACTAAGACCCACTGCAACACCAGTGCCACCTATACAATAGGTACCACCACCTGTGATGCTAAATGTGCTAAGTGCAGGTAGCGCAGATACTGTTGCAGTACCTGTCATATTGCTGCTACAGCCGTTCACTATACTTGTGGCTACTACTGAGTAGCTACCTGCCACATTGTAGTTGCCAAATGAAAGTGCAGCACCACCGCCACTGAAAGGAGCTCCTATAGCAGTGCTACCCAAGAATAATTGATAATTGACACCAGCATCAGAACCGGACAAGCCAATTGTAACACCAGCACCACCTGGGCAGAAGCTACCGCCACCAGTCATAGTGTAAGCAAGAGGTAGCGCATTGATAACAACAGTTGCACTACCAGTCATGTTAGTAACACAACCAGATGTAGCACCTGTAGCTCTAACCGTATAGCTGCCACTTACAGTTTGTGCGCCAAATGATATAGCAGCACCTGTACCAGCTACAGCAGTACCTACTGCGGTAGTGCCACGATATAGTGTATAGTTGACTCCAGCTGCAGAACCAGCAAGACCAACCATAACACCAGTAGCACCCACACAAGCATTACCACCACCAGTTACTGCAAAGGCAGCAGGTGGAGTGTTAACTGTAACAGTTGCAAAGCCGTCCATAGCATTAGTACAACCAGTGAATGGGTTAGTAGCCAATACTGTATATGTACCTGGAACGTATATCTGACCGAAATCTAAACCAGCACCAGTACCTGGCGAAGGAGTGCCAACTGGCGCACCAGCTGTCCACAATTGATAATTGATACCAGTTTCAGATGCAATCAGACCAACGTGAGCACCAGGGCCACCAGCGCAATAACCTCCACCACCATACATTGTATAAACGTTTGGCAATGGATTGATCACTACTGTTGCTGTGCCTGTCATGCTGTTGGTGCAACCAGTTGTAGCATTGGTAGCTAGCACTGTATATGCACCAGCTGTGGTTTGCAAACCGAACGAAATAGCTGAACCAGTGCCAGCTATAGGGCTACCGATAGCTGTAGTGCCTAAGAACAGTTGATAGTTGATGCCTGTTTGAGAATTAGCTACACCTATAGCGACACCGGATGCGCCTATGCAATATCCGCCGCCACCTGTTACGCTATAAGCAGTTGGTAATGAGTTCACAATTACTATAGCGGTATCAGTCATTCCATTAGTACAAGTAGTAGTGGTGTTAGTAGCTAACACACTGTATGTGCCGCCAACTGTTTGTAATCCAAATGTAATAGCAGAACCTGTGCCGGCTACAGCAGAACCAACTGCAGTAGCACCTCTGTATAATTGATAGTTGATACCAGTAGTACTGTTAGCTAATCCAACCGCAACACCTGAACCACCTGCACAATAGGCTCCACCACCGGTCATAGCATAAGCTGTAGGAGCTGGGTTCATTATAACCGTTGCAGAACTTGTCATAGCATTGGTGCATGATGTGGTAGTATTAGTTGCAACTACAGTGTAAGTTCCAGCAAGTGTTTGATTACCAAAGCTAATGGCTGAACCTGTGCCTGCAACCGGACTACCCATAGCAGTGCTGCCATTGTATAGCTGATAATTAACCCCAGTCTGAGAGTTAGCCAAACCAACGGTAACTCCCGAACCAAACTCACAGTACGTTCCACCACCAGTAACATTGAATGCAGTTGGTAATGGATTGATAACAACTGATGCACTTCCGGACATGGCACCACTACATGTAGTAGTAGTGTTAGTAGCTAACACAGTATATGTACCAGCAGCAGTTTGATTGCCAAAATTGATAGCTGCACCAGTACCTGCTACTGGGCTACCAACTGCGGCTGCACCGTTATATAATTGATAGTTGATGCCTGCATCGGTAGTAGCTAAGCCTATAGCTACACCAGCACCACCTACGCAATATGCCCCACCACCTGTAATAGCATATGCTGTAGGTAATGGATTGATAACCACAGCTGTGCTGCCAATCATATTTGCTTCACAAGTAGTAGTTGTATTAGTAGCACGAACAGAATAAGTGCCAGATGCAGTTTGTGTACCAAAGCTGATAGCTGCACCTGTACCCGCAACAGCACTACCTGTAGCTGTGCTACCATTGTATAATTGATAATTGATACCAGTTTCTGAACTATTTAAACCAACTGCAACTCCGCTACCTCCTGCACAATAGCTACCACCACCTGTTACCACATAAGCAGTAGGTAGCGGATTAACTACTACAACTGAAGTGCCAGTCATAGCATTGGTGCAAGAAGTTGTAGTGTTAGTGGCCAATACACTGTAGCTACCAGCAGTTGCTTGATTGCCAAAGCTAATTGCTGCGCCAGTACCTGATATAGGACTGCCTACAGTAGAGGCACCATTGTATAATTGGTAAGTGATACCAGTTTGAGTATTAGCTAAGCCAACTGCAACGCCGCTACCACCTGCACAGAAGCTACCGCCACCTGTCATAGCAAACGCTGTAGGCAATGGATTGACAACAACTGTTGCTGAACCAGTCATAGCGGCACTACAACCGGTAGCAGTAATTGTAGCTAATACAGTGTATGTGCCCGCAGCAGTTTGATTGCCAAAGCTGATAGCTGAACCAGAGCCAGTGATAGGTGTACCTACTGTACTAGCACCATTATATAGTTGATAAGTAGTACCTGTAGCTGTAGTGCTTAAGCCGATTGCTACACCGCTACCACCAGCACAATAGCTACCACCGCCAGTAACTGTATAAGCAGTAGGCAAAGGATTGATTGTTATAGATGCACTACCACTCATAGGACCAGAACAAGTAGTGCTGGTATTAGTAGCTAAAACAGTATATGTACCAGCTGCAGTTTGTAAACCGAAGCTAATAGAAGCACCAGTGCCTGCTATGAAACCACTAACTGGTGTAGCACCATTAAATAGTCTGTAATTGATACCGCTAACTGAATTAGCTAAACCTATTGCAACACCTGTGCCACCTGAGCAATAACTGCCGCCACCTGTAACAGCAAATGCAGTTGGAGCTGGGTTTATTACTACTACTGCAGAACCTGTCATTGCATTGGTGCAACTTGTCACATTATCTGTAGCTAAAACTGTATAAGTACCAGATACCGTTTGATTGCCAAAACTGATGGCCGAACCTGTTCCGGCAACAGGACTTCCAACTGCTGTAGCTCCTCTGTATAACTGATAAGTAGCACCAGTAACTGTATTATTAAGACCTACTGCAACTCCAGAAGTACCCTCACAAGCTGTGCCTCCACCAGATACTGTAAATGCAGTAGGGAGAGGGTTGATAACAATAGTGGCACTTCCTGCCATGTCTGATGCACATAGGGTTGTGAGATTTGTGGCACGAACTGTGTAAGTACCAGCAGCCGTTTGATATCCAAAATCTAAACCACTAAACATACCTGTAAGCGAAGCACCAGTAGCTGTTGATCCATTATATAACTGATATCCAATACCTGGGACAGACCAATCTAGACCGATACGTACGCCAATACCTCCAGCACAATATTCTCCACCACCTGTAACATTATAAACAACAGGTGATGGGTTTACTGTAACAAAAGTACTTACGGCAGGTGCACTTGTACAGCCCGAACCTGTGTAGGTTACAGTTACACTATAATTACCACTGGCTGCAGATGTAGTAGGTGTAAATACTACACTATTGCCTGATGTGGTGGTACTAAATCCATTAGGACCAGTCCAATTATATCTAACTAATGTACCTGTACCAGTAACAGCACCAGCAGTTAATGTGAGTGAATAGCCGGTACAAGTATTTGTTGTTGATGGAGTATTACTTGCAACTGTTGGCACAGCATTCACTGTTACAGCAGGTGAGGTTACCGCTGCAGTACTTGTACAACCTGTACCTGTATAGGTTACGGTAACACTATAGTTGCCACTAGATGCGGTAGTGGTAGGTGTGAAAATTGCGCTATTGACTGTTGTAGTTGTACTGTATCCATTAGGGCCAGTCCAATTGTAAGATACAACTGTGCCGCTACCTGTAACAGCTGCTGCTGTGAATGTAATTGGAGCACCAGTACAAACAGTAGTTGTAGAAGGTGTAATGCTAGCTACAGTTGGTAACGCATTCACTGTTACAGCCGGCGATGTTACAGCAGCTGTGCTCGTACATCCAGTACCTGGGTATGAAACAGTTAATGAATATGCACCACTAGCTGCTGTAGTTGTTGGTGTAAATACGATAGCACCGGCTGCACTAGTTGTGCTAAATGAATTTGGACCAGTCCAATTGTAAGAGCTTAACGTACCAGTTCCAGTAACGGCACCTGCTGTAAGTGTTAAACTACCACCAATACACATGTTAGTAGTAGATGGTGTTATACTAGCTACAGTTGGTAATGGATTAACAGTAACTGCTGGTGATGAAACAACCATTGAACTAGTACAACCAGTACCAGTATATGTTACTGTTAAACTATAGATACCATTTGCAGCTGAAGTAACAGAAGGTATAGATGCACTTGCAGTAGATGTAGTAGTACTAAAACTATTTGGACCACTCCAATTGTAAGAGGTTAAAGTTCCAGTGCCTGTTACTGCACCTGCATTCAATGTTAAAGTAGCACCATTACATAGAGTTGTAGATGATGGTGTGATGCTCGCTACCGTTGGTAACGCATTCACTGTTACTGCTGGTGAGGTTACCGCTGCCGTACTGGTACAACCTGTACCTGTGTAGGTTATTGTAACACTATAGTTACCGCTAGAGGCTGTAGTAGTTGGTGTAAATGTAGCACTATTGCCCGCTGTCGTTGTGCTGAAGCTGTTGGGACCTGTCCAGTTGTAAGATACTACTGATCCTGTGCCTGTTACCGCTCCTGCGGTCAACGTCAACGAGCTACCAACACATAGGTTGGTAGATGATGGTGTGATGCTCGCTACAGTTGGTAACG